>CBRGMJ010000012.1:0-10823 GCA_967797525.1 uncultured bacterium
GCGAAACCGCAAAGCTCCTCGCCCTGGAAGGGTTCAACGTGGTCACCGGCGGAGACGACACCGGTGAGGCTCTCGTCGCGCATCCGGATGTCAGCATGGTCTCGTTGACCGGGGCGACCGAGACCGGCGCAAAGGTGATGGCCAGGGCGAGTGGCACGCTGAAGCGCGTGCACCTGGAACTGGGCGGCAAGGCGCCGTTTATCGTCTATGCCGACGCCGATATGGATGCCGCCGTCCAGGGCGCGGTCGTCGGCGGGTATGTCAACACCGGGCAGGACTGCACCGCAGCGACTCGCATCTACGTCGAACGCCCTGCGTACGAGGCGTTCCTGCACGGCTTCGTAGAGGCGGTCGGGAAGATTCGCCTCGGGCCAACCGCGAGCCGCAATACCGATCTAGGGCCGCTCATTTCCTTGACACAGCGACAGCGCGTCGAGGGATACGTCGACCGGGCCAGGGAAGCCGGAGGCCGCATTCGAACCGGCGGCCGGTTGCCCGCGCATCTGCGCAAGGGATTCTATTACGAACCCACGATCGTCACCGATGTCGCTGATGACGCCGAAATCGTCTGTCACGAGGTGTTCGGGCCGGTCGTCGTCGTGCTCGCGTTCGATACGGAAGACCAGGCGCTGCGTCGCGCTAACAGTCTCGTCTACGGGCTTGCAGCGTCGGTGTGGACCCGTGACGTCCACAAGGCGATGCGGGCAGCGAAAAATCTGAAGTTCGGCACGGTGTGGGTGAACGATCACCTGCCGCTCACCTCGGAGATGCCGCACGGTGGATTCAAACAGAGTGGGTTCGGCAAGGATCTGTCGGCGTACGCCCTGGACGACTACACGGAGGTCAAGCACGTCATGGTCGAACTCACCGGAGCGGCGAGAAAGGGCTGGCACTACACCGTGTACGGCGACCAGTAGTCTGCGACCCTGCCGTGGACAGGTTTCGGACATCCAATCGCGCCCTGTGGGACGAGTGGGCGGTCATCAACGCGAAGTCGACGTTCTACGATGTCGAGTCACTCAAGAAGGGCGGCATCTTTCTCGAACCCCACGAGATGACCGAAGTGGGTGATGTCACGGGGAAATCGCTCCTGCACCTGCAGTGTCACATCGGGACCGACAGCCTGTCATGGGCCCGGCTCGGAGCCCGGGTCACGGGTGTCGATTTTTCAGAACGGGCGATCGATCTCGCGCGGTCGCTTGCCGCCGAGATGTCGATCGACGCGCGTTTTGTCCGCTCGGACGTGCTCGACCTCCCGGCGTCGCTTGACGGGGAGTTCGACGTCGTCTACACGTCACGCGGTGTGCTGGGGTGGTTGCCCGACTTGCGCCGCTGGGCGCGCGTCATCGCACACTTTCTGCGGCCCGGAGGGTTCTTCTACATCAAGGAGCAACACCCGATCTTGTACCCCTGGGACGATAGTGATGATGCCAAAGATCTTCGGTTGCTCTATCCGTACTTCGACCGGACGGATCCGCTGCCGTTCCCGGTGAGAGGGTCGTACGCCGACCGCGACGCCCACGTGACGCAGTCTGTCCAGTACGCGTGGTCCCACAGCATGGGAGAGATCGTGACCGCCATTGCCGAGGCGGGATTGCGCATCGACTTCCTACACGAGTTTCCGTTTGTGTACTATCCGATGCTGCCGTTTCTCGAGCGCCGGGCGGACGGCACCTGGTGGCTGCCCGCCACCTTGCCCGGCGAACTCCCGTTGAGCTTTTCGCTACGGGCGACAAAGCCCGCGTAGCACCGCCGTCGCGGTCAAGGCGTGACGGGGTCCATCTGCCAGCGGCCGTCGCGCAGCACGGCCAGCTCGCCGCAGCCGGCGTCGCGGAGCAGCGCCTCGGCCTCGGGGTGGAAGTCGGTCACGCGCTGCGGTGCGTGAGCGTCAGTCGTGACGACCAGCGGGATCTTCAGGTCGAGACATCGCCTGACAATCCATGGACTGGGATAGGGACTCCGGCAGGCGTTGCGCCAGCCAACAGTATTTATCTCGACGATCAGTGCCGTGCGCGCGCACGCCTGGAGCGTCGCTTCGATTTCACTCCGGTACCAGGAGTCTTCCTCGTTGAAGTAACGCCCGGCGTCATTCCACTTCTTAATGCGGTCGAGATGCCCAAGGATGGCCACTCCACCCCACCCGATCAGGCGGCGGACCTGCTCGTAGTACGCGCCGACGAGCCGGCGGATGTCGCCGCCGTAGTAACGCATCAATCCATCCTCGAATCCCGATCGACTCAGATCGACCGGCCAGGGGATACCGCGATCGTCTTGCCCGACGAAGTGCACCGACCCCACCAGGTAGTCGAACGCATGCGGGGCGACGATCGACCATAGCTCCGCGTGACGCTCGGGGATGTAGTCAAACTCCAGGCTCAGATGGACCCGCAGGCGCGCGCGGTACACGTCTTTGAGCCGCGTCACCTCAGCGCAATAGGCGGGTAGGCGGTCGGCGTTCATCGCGGCCTCGTCGGGGAACGTGAGCGGTGCGTGGCACGAGATCCCCAAGGCCTCCAACCCCCCCGTCACGGCCGCCTCCGCGTAGTCCCCCACCTCGCCGGCGCCGTCGCAGAAGCGGTTGTGGGTGTGATAACTGGTGCGGATCACGGGGACTCCATGCCTTCGGCACGGAACGGGCCTGCTGGCGCGCGGAGCACCTCGGCCAGGATCTCGAGACCGCGGACGATCCGCGGCCCGGGCCGGCTGAAGAACGCCGTCCCATCCGTGAGATACACGCGCCCGTTTTGGACCGCGGGGATGTCCGCCCAGCCCGGCCGCGCAGTGAGCAGGTGGATCTCATCGCGTGTGCGGGCAATGTCGAAGCCGCACGGCATGACGACGATCACATCGGGCGCCGCGTGAACGACGTGTGGCCATTCGATCACGTAGGAATCCTTTCTCGGGCGCCCAAAACTGTCGACGCCACCGGCCATCTCGACCATGTCCGGCACCCAATGGCCGGCGACAAAAATTGGATCGAGCCATTCAAGGCAGAGCACCCGAGGCCGCGGTTGCGGTGCTGGCAACCTGCCGACCCGGTCGATCCGCACGCGAAGACGCGCGACCACGTCGCCGGCGACGACGTCGAGGTCGGTCAGCCGGCCCACCTCGAGAATCGTGTCGAGGATGTCATCGACGCTGTGCGGTTCGAGCGACACGATGCGCGTGCGGCCTTCGAGCACGCGCGCCGCGCGGCGCACGTCGGTGAACGACGGCGCGCAGACCTGGCAGAGCTCCTGTGTCAGGATCAAATCGGGCCGCAGCGCCGCAAGGTGCTCGCCGTCGAGGTGATAGACGCTCTTGCCGGTGTGGAGATGTCCGCGGATGGCGGCGTCGATCTGCGGGCTGGGCATCGCCGCCGACACCAGGGCGTCGCTCAGGACGCGCTTGCCGGCAATGGCGGGCGGATAGTCGCAATCGTGCGACACGCCGACCAGATCGTCGGTGAGCCCCAGCGCGCAGACGATTTCGGTGGCGCTGGGCAGCAGCGAGACGATCCTCATGGCTGTTCCTCGGGCGGCCGCACGGTTCGAAACATCCCAAGCAACAAGAGATCGTAGACGATCTTGAGCCCCCCACCGAGGAGGAACGGGACACCCAACCCGGCGACCTGCATCACCGCGCCGGCGATCACCGGCGTAACGGACTGCGCCAGGTTGCGCGCGATGTTGGTGACACCCGCCGCCGCCATCCGTTCGTCGGGGTCGACGACGGCCACGACGTACGACTGCCGGACCGGCACGTCCATCTGCGAGAGGGTGTGGCGCGCCAGGAGCAGCGCGATCGCCCAGGGGAGCGTCGGCGCGAGCGGGATCGCCATGAGGAGCACGTTCGACGGCAGGTGCGTGAAGACCATCGTGTTGATCAGGCCGATGCGCTCGGAGACGCGGGCGGCGACGGTGAAGGACACGGCCTGTAGAAGCCCCACGCCGAAGAAGACCGGTCCGAGTACTTCGGGGCCGACGCCCCACCGCAGGTGGAAGTAAAACGCGATCAGGCTCTGCACGACGAAGCCGCCGGCGAGCGAGTCGAGGCTGAACAAACCGGCCAGCCGCATGACCACGCGGCGGGAGCGATTCAGGCGACCGCGCGCAGAGCCATCGGCCGCCTCGACGCGGTCGCTCAGACGGCTGAACAGCCACAGCGTGATGCCCGCCAGGACTGCGTAGGCGACGAACATCACGCGGTAGGCGTCCGAGACGGCCAGACCCGCCCAGCGTTGGAGCAGCGTCGGCGTCCCGGCAGCGAGCGCGCCCGCCGCTCCGGTGAGGGCACCCAGGGTGTTGTAGAGGGAGAAGAGGCGTGTGCGCCGCTCGGGCGCCGTGGTCTGCGGGAGGATCGCCTGCTCCAATGAGAGAAACGGACCGACCTCGCCGGAGGTGGCGCCGACGGTTCCGGTGAGCGAGGCCAGGAACAGCAGTGGGTACGACGTGGTGATCGCAAAGGCGGCCCCGCTCGCGGCCATGAACAGCGCGCTCAACCGGAGCATCCGGCGGCGGCCGTATCGGTCGGCGGTCGTCGCAAAGATCGCCGTCAACACGGCCGAACCCAACAGCGTCGCGGTCAATACCGCGCCGATCTGCCACGGGGCGAACCCATTGGCGTCGAGATAGACACCCAACAGCACGGACTGAAAGCCGTACGCGAACGTACGAACCGCGCGGGCACTCAGGATGAGACGGCCGTCGGGCGAGATCCAGTCAAGCGGCACGACACTACCTTCGTTGCGTCCTGTGTGCATCCCCGTGGCGGGAACATCGGTGCCGCGGGCCGAAATGCCCCTCAGCGGTTTGTGCGCCGCCGGTCTGTTTCCCGATGTGGGTACATGGATAGTATGGGAGGCTCCTTGTCTCCTTGGAGGTGGGCACGGTGGTGATCGAGGAAGGGACGCGCAGCCGCCATGGGCTGGAAATCCACGGGATCCAGCCCGACATGGTGGGGTGGAACCTCACGGCTCCGGCGCTCTACGAGCACGCGGTCCGGCGCCGCGAGGGGATGATCGTCGACGGCGGCCCGCTGAACGTGATCACGGTGCCCCACACCGGTCGCTCACCGCAAGACAAGTTCGTCGTTCGCGAGGCGTCCAGCGAGCAGCACATCTGGTGGGGGGCGCACAACAAACCGATCGATCCCGCGTCGTTCGACCGGCTACACAAACGCATGCTGCAGTACCTACACGGTAAGGAGTTGTTCGTCCAAGATCTCTTCGTCGGCGCCGACCCCCGATACCGCCGCCATGTGCGCGTGATCACCGAACATGCCTGGCACAGCCTCTTCGCACGGATCATGTTCATCGTCCCCGACGCCGCCGCGCTGGCGACCCACATGCCGGAGTTCACGGTCATCGATGCGCCCAGCTTCCTCGCCAAGCCGGCGGAGGAAGGCACGCGCAGCGAAGTCTTCATCTTGATGAACCTGGCGAAGAAGCTGGTATTGATCGGCGGGACGACGTACGGGGGCGAGATCAAGAAGTCCATCTTCACCCTTCTGAACTACCTGTATCCGCTGGAAGGCGTCCTATCGATGCACTGCTCAGCCAATGTTGGACCGGCCGGCGACGTGGCATTGTTTTTTGGCCTGTCCGGCACGGGGAAGACGACTCTGTCGATCGATCCCGATCGGGCCTTGATTGGCGACGACGAACACGGATGGTCGAACAGTGGGATCTTCAACTTCGAGGGTGGATCCTACGCGAAGACTATCAGGCTCTCCCCCGAGGGCGAGCCGCAGATCTACGGCACGACGCGCATGTTTGGGACCGTGCTGGAGAACGTCGTGATGGACCCGGTGACTCGCCGGCTCGATCTCGACGACGACTCGCTCACCGAGAACACGCGCGCGGCGTATCCGCTCACCTACATGCCAAATGTCTGGCGCAGCGGTGCCGCCGGGCATCCGCGAACAATCGTGTTTCTCACCTGCGATGCGTTTGGGATCATGCCGCCGATCGCGCGGCTGACCCCCGATCAGGCGATGTACCATTTCTTATCGGGATACACGGCGATCGTCGCCGGTACCGAGAAGGGCATCACCGCACCCAAGGCGACGTTCAGCGCGTGTTTTGGCGCGCCGTTCATGGCGCAGCGGCCGACGGTCTACGCCCAGATGCTCGGCGAGAGGATCCACCAGCACAAGACCGCCGTCTACCTGATCAACACCGGGTGGAGTGGCGGCGCGCAGGGCGCGGGTGGCGAGCGTATCCGGCTGGCACACACACGCGCGATGGTGCGCGCGGCGTTGAGCGGGGCGCTCGACGGCAAACCGGCCACTGCCGATACCGTGTTCGGTATTCAGGTTCCCAACCAGGTGCCCGGTGTGCCGCCCGAGGTCCTGCATCCGCGCGCCACCTGGTCCGATCCGGCTGCGTATGATGCCAAGGCCAGGGATCTGGCCCGCATGTTCGCCAAGGCGTTCGCCGAGTTCGTGGCCAGCGTCCCACCGGCCGTTCGCGCGGCGGCGCCTCGGGCCGATTGACCCCGACGTCCGTGCAACGGCGTAGGCGGATCGGGCTGCTCACCGGAGGCGGCGACTGTCCCGGGCTCAACGCGGTTATCCGTGCCGTCGTGTTGTCGGCCCTGCGTCAGTACGGCTGCGACGTGATCGGCATCGAGGATGGGTTTGACGGCCTGCTGAATCAGCGCACGCGCCGGCTGGCGCTCGACGATGTGCGTGGCATCCTCACCCAGGGCGGCACGATCCTGGGGACGTCGAATCGCGGGAACCCCTTCGCCTGGACGGTCACACGCGACGGTCACGCCGAAGTGATCGATGCGTCAAAGACGGTGCTCGAACGGCTTGAGGCGTTGCGTCTCGATGCGTTGATCGTCATCGGCGGCGACGGGACGCTCGCCATCGCCCATAACCTCTATCAGATGGGGGCGCCGATCGTTGGGATCCCCAAGACGATTGACAACGACATTTCTGCGACCGACGTGACCTTTGGGTTCGACACGGCCCGTGAGACCGCAACCGAGGCGATCGACAAGCTGCACTCCACCGCCGAGAGTCACCACCGGGTGATGGTGGTCGAGACGATGGGCCGCAACGCCGGATGGATCGCGCTGGAGTCGGGCATCGCGGGCGGTGCCAACTCGGTGCTCATCCCGGAGATCCCATTTCGAATGGACGCCGTGGTGCCGACGATCGACGATCGTGCACGCCGCGGACGGCCGTTTTCGATCGTGGTGGTCGCGGAGGGCGCCCGTCCGGTCGATGGGGAGCAGGTCTTTCAAGAAGCCGGCGGGCCGGGGCGCATGCCGCGTCTGGGTGGCATTGGGCAGCAGGTGGCGACCATGCTCGCCGAGACGAGCAACCGCGAGACCCGGTGTACGGTGTTGGGCCACCTCCAACGAGGCGGAAGCCCGACGCCCTTTGATCGACTGCTCGCCACGCGGTTCGGCGTGCGCGCGGTGGAATGCGCGGTCGAAGGCCGGCTGGGCATGATGGTGGCCCTGCGTGGGGTCAACGTCATCGACGTGCCGGTGGCAGAAGCCATCGCTGAACCCAAACGTGTCCCGCCGGGTGGAGAGCTCGTGCGCACGGCGCGCGAGTTGGGGATCGCGCTCGGCGATGTCCCCTTAGGATAGGCGTTCTGCAGGGCGCTCGTTTACACGCCCTGAAGCGCCCTCACGTAACGGATCTGCCCCGCGTGATACCCGTCGTGAACCGTCATGTCGCCTATGGTGAGCGCCCGCGGCTGCTTGGCCCCGGGGAAGGGAGACATTAGCGTGGCATCGTCGGCGGCCTCCACTCGCCGGCGGACCTCCTGGTGCAGGTCGAGCAGACGGCGGACGTCGGCCTGCCAATCGGCCTCGTCGCCGGAGACCCGCTGCCAGTCTGACGCGTTGAGGTCGTCGCCGCTGAGCACGGGTTTGCCATCCCATCGGTCGACCATGGGCTGCTTCCAGTGGATGACGTGACGGACGATCTGCCAGATCGAGTGGCGCTGCGGGGACGGCTTCCACGCCGCCTGGGCCGCGGTCAGCCCCCCCACGGCCTGCCCCAGCGGGTGGATCCATCCTTCCTCTTCATTGGCATACTTCAGGGTGTAAGCGAGCACGCGCGCGATCGACATGATGGCCCCCCGGGCAGCTCTGTGGAATGTGTGTGCGATTCTTTCGGTTAACCTTCTAATAATCGTTTGATGGTTACATTATCCCGACCTGGGAATTAACTTGTCAAGCCTGATTTGGGGGTTAAGAATAGAGCCGTGAGAACCCGGATCGCCGTGTGGAAGCAGCCGGCAGAAAGCTTCGACTGGCTGGCCTTGTGCCTCCGGTTTGCGAACACCGCGGACTGGCACGCCAGCCTGCACCCAAAGGAGTCCCTGAAGACCTATCAGGATCTCGTGGGGTGGGCCGTCCGCGGCCGCCTCCTGTCGCGGCACGAAGGCGCCCGACTGATGGGGCGGGCCTCTGCACAACCTCGCGGGGCGGGGGCGGCGTTGGCGCGGGCGGTCACAGTGCGCGAGGCAATCTACCGCATCATGTCCGGCCTCGCGCACGGAGGCGAGCCAGCCGGCCGAGACCTTGCGACACTCAACGAGACCCTTGCCGGGGCGTTGCGGCGCTCGCGAATTGCTGCCGGGGGCGGTTCGGAGACCGGGCGCTTCGCATGGGAGATCGCCGGCCGCATCGATGACTTCGACCGCGTCCTGTGGCCATTGCTCAAGTCGGCGGCGGATCTCCTGACGTCCACCGAGTTGCGCCGGGTGAAGCAGTGCGCCGACGATCGCGGATGCGGATGGCTGTTTCTCGACCGCAGCAAGAACCTCAGCCGCCGATGGTGCAGCATGAAGGGCTGCGGCAATCGGGCAAAGGTGCTGAGGTACAACCGCCGGCGGGCCGGCAGGCGTAACTCCGCCCAGCACCGGCTCAAGGTTTGAGGTCGGCCAGAAGCCGGGCGCAGCCGATGAGCAGACTGCCCTCGTCGGTGTCGCCCACCTCGAGACTCCAGAGCCCGAGCTCGACCGCCTGAGCCAGTCCCCCGCCGCGCATCCGCTCACGATCGACCGCGAGCACGTCTGTCAGCAGGTCAAGGCGGCGCGCCATTCTCCCGGACGGCTCTGGCCCCGCGAGAAGGGCGCGGCGGCGGTCGCGCAGCAGCGACCCTGCGTCGAAGGCGCGTTCGCCCACGAGCGGCTTGGGATCAATGATTACCCACGGCCCACGCTGCGCCGACAGAATGTTTCCATGATGGAGATCCTGGTGCAGCAGCACGTGCTCGTCCATCGATTGCGCCAGGTCGGCGAGGAACGCGGCGGCTTCTTGCAAGAGAGCGATCTCAAACGGCCGCCCAAGGGTTTGAAAGTCGGGGAGGAGCGTCGTGGCCCAATCACGGGCGCGTTCAGTCAGGGAGTCAAATGGATGATCGGGCGACACCGGTCTCCAGAATCGCCGAAGCAGGGCCGCTGCGATTCCGTTGGCGGCGTCTTCATCGATGAGCGCGGACAGCGGGGCGCCGGGATCGAGACGCTCCAACAGGAGTGCGCGGCAGATCGGATCCTCGGCGAGCAGTCGAACCGCCCCGTCGCCGTCGAGCAACCGCAGGGCGTCGGCCTCGCGCGCCGTCTCCCGCTCCGGGACATTGATCTTCAGCACCACTCTGGTGCCATCGGTGAGGGTGGCCGGGGCGACAAAGGAGATGCTCGGACCTGGGAAGGCTGGTGCCAGACTCAGCGACCACTTCGCCACGCAGTCCTGGATGATCTCTGGGAGCCGATCGATCCATGCTTGCCCAGGGCGGCCGAGACCGGCCGCGAACCGTCGCAGGTGGTCGGGAATGAGGACCACCGCCCTACTGGACCAACCGCCTTCGCATCAACACGATCGGCGCCGGGAAGAGCGCCGCCGTCACCACGAGCATCCAGACCACATCCCAGAGGTGTCGGCTCTCAACCGTCCCCAGCGCCAAAGCCCGTGACAGCCGCACTACGTGCGAGAGCGGCGTCAGCCAGGATGCCGTGCTCACCCACCCCGGCAGGGCGTCGAGGGGGAAGAAGACGCCGCTGAACATGAACATCGGCGTGATGAAGAGCGCAAAGTAGAACGTGAAATAATCGATGCTCGGGTTGGCAGCGGTGAACGTCATCGCGATCACCGAAAACATCAGCCCCGAGAGGAAGAACAGTACCGGGATCAGGAGCGCCATGGGCGATCGCACGACGCCAAAGAGCGTGATGACCACGAGAAAGATCGATCCGTAGAGGACGCTGCGCGTGGCGCCCCAGAAGATCTCCCCCACGACCACGTCCTCGACGTTCAGCGGCGTCGTGATGACCGCGTCGTAGGCCTTCTCATAGTACATCTGGACGTATGCGTTGTACGTGCACTCAAAGGTCGCACCGAACATGGCCGATGCCGAGACGAGGCCGGTGGCGACGAATACGAGGTACGGCAGCCCGCCGATCGTGCTCAGGTAGGCGCCGAGCCCCAACCCCATGGCCAGCAGGTAGATCACCGGTTCGAGGAAGTTGACGGCGACTGACTCGGGAAAGATGCGGCGGAAGATGAAGGCGTTGCGCTGCCAGAAGCGGAAGGCGCCCTTGGGCCAGAACAGCGGCATCACTCGCGCAGCAACCTCCCGGTGAGCTTCAAGAATACGTCCTCGAGCGTGGCGCGGCGTAGCGTCGCGGCCTCAAAGGGCAGCGCGTGCTCGCGGATGCGGTGCAGCAGCGCTTCGCCGTCGCGGGTGTGGAGCAGCACCAGATCGCCGTGCACCTCGGGGTCGTCGGCCAGGTCACCGGCCACCGCGAGCACACGGGCTAGCGTCGTGCGCGCCTCGCCATCGCCTTCAAAGCCGCGGAGCTCGACCACCTCGTGCCC
>CBRGMJ010000013.1:0-10612 GCA_967797525.1 uncultured bacterium
GATCGACGTGCCGAGATCGCCACGGGTCAGGTTGGCGATCCACTCCACGTAGCGCACCACGATGGGGCGGTCCAGCCCGAACTCACGACGCAGCCGCGCGACGTCTTCGGGCCGCGCGTCGGTGCCCAGCATGATCTGTGCGATGTCCCCCGGGACGACCTGGAGCGCGATAAACGTCACGGTGGCGACCACGAGGACCGTGGGCGCCACCGTGAGCAGCCGCCGGAGGACGAACGGCATTTACTTCGTAGTCTTGCGGAAGTCGAACGTGTCGATCGCGTAGAGCTGCCGGAAGTCCCGGACGTTCTTTTGCGTCGCCATGTAGAGCACCGGCGTGCCCAACGGGATCAACATCACCTCATCAGTCATCATCTTCAGCGCTTCAGTGTAGATACGCTTGCGAAGATCGGGGCCGGTCGTGATCCGGCCGGCCAGGATCAGGTCTTCGACTTTCTGATTCTCATACCGCACGTAGTTGCGCCCCGGGGTCCCGTAGCCTGCGAGGCGTCCGTCGGGATCGAGCTTGCCGGTGTGGCCGATGATCGTGAGGTCATACTCGCCGCCGCCGTAGACGCGCGACAGCCAGAAGCCCCACTCCACGACGCGCGGCCGAGCCGTGATGCCGGCCTTCGCCAGCATCCCCTGCACCAGCTGCCCCGCGTCGATGTGCGCCTGATAGGGCTGCGGGAGCGTCAGGTCAAGGGTCAGACCAGACGCGTGCCCGGCTTCCGCGAGCAGCTTCTTCGCCTGCTCCAGGTTGTACGGATATGGATCGGCGATGTCGGCATAGAAGGGGCTGACGACGTCCATGAACACGTTGGCCACGATCGATTCGTCGCCGTAGGCGGTCTTCAACACCTGCTTGCGGTCGATGGCATGCCAGAGGGCCCGGCGCACGCGCACGTCGCGCAGGGCGGGCCGGCTGTGGTTGAGCCCGACGACATTGACCAAGCTGGTGACCTGTCTGACGATTTTCACGTTGGCATTGGCTCGCACGCGGGGCAGGTCGAGCGGATCGACGCCGTCGACGGCATCGAACTCGGCGGACAGCAGACCCGCGACTTTGACGGCGCGCTCGGGGACGAAGCGGATGAGGACCTCGCGCAGCTTCGGCTCACTCCGACGCCAGTAGCCGTCAAAGCGCTGCAGGCGGATGAATGAATCGCGCTGCCACTCGGCGACTGTGAACGGGCCGGTGCCGACCGGTTGTGTCGCGAAGTTTTGCCGCCGAGCGATCAGGTCGGCCGGGAGGATGGCGCCCCATCCCTGGCCCAGGCTGGCTAGGAACGGTGCAAAGCGCTCGCCCAGGACGATGCGCACCGTGACGGCGTCCACGGCCTCGACCGATCGTATGGCGGCGAAGTCCGAGCGCTTCGGCGACCGGGTCGAGGCGTCGAGGACGCGCTCGATCGTCGCCTTGACGTCGCCGGCGTCGAGGATCTTGCCGTGATGGAACTTGACGCCCGAACGGAGTTTGAATGTCCACGTCAGCCCGTCGCTCGACACGGTCCATGACTCGGCGAGCGCAGGGACGAGTTTGCCGTCGTCGTCGGGTTCGACGAGCGTATCGTAGAGACTCTTGTTGACCTGGAACGCGAGTGTGGCCGCGGTCGCCTGCGGATCGAGCGTGTCCGGTCCGCCGGAGAGCGCAAAGACAAACCTGTCGCGCGGTGCCTGCGCCCCAGCAGGCGCGCCGACGGTCATCAGGGCGGCCAGAACAGCCAGGACCGCGAGTTGCAACCACCGAGTTGATCGAATCATGCGCGCTGCCCCCTTTGCGCCAGGTCCGGCGAGACGCGCGCCACCGACGTGGCGCAGGCCTCGAGGGTCCCGACTTCCAACACGACGGTCTTCACGGACGGCGGAAGGTCGCGGGTCAGGTCGACGACCTTCGAGATTTCGCCGTCGCCCCACGCCAGGTGGTCGTCGCGCCGCCCGCGGTTGTCGTTGACGTGTACGTGGACAACATCGTGATCGCGTAGCATCGCGCTGAGCACGTCCTTGCCCGCTAGGTAGCCGTGCCCCAGGTCCAGGCAGAGCCGCAGCGACGGGTGGCCGACAGCTTCAAAGATCTGGCGCAGCTCCTCATACCGCACGCCGTACGAGAAAGAGATGGGCCGCACGCCCTCGGCGAGGGTGACGGCCGGCATGTTTTCGAGATAGATCTCCACGCCGCCGACCTGCGCCTCCTCGGCGCACCGCCGCAGCGACTCGACCGCAAACGGCAGGCCGCGGTCGCGCGGCATGATCTCTTGATAGGGGGGCATCCCTGGGTGCACGACGACGCCCGCGGCGCCCAGTCGGGCGGCCTCACGGATCGTCGCCAGCACCTGCACCACCGACTCCTGGCGAATCCCGGGGTTGGTGCTGGCGATGTTGATGCCCAGGATGGGCGCGTGCAGCGACGCCACCCGACCGTGCGTCCACGGGACCGGCGCGGGCCAAGCGTGCGGCGGTTCGCACATGATCTCGACGTCGAGTCCAAACTGCGTCAGATCGCCCTCGGCGTCGCGCAGCGACTGCCGCACTGCGGGCAGGCTGGAGACTGCGAGTCTCATATGCTTCATCATACCCCGCCGAAGACGTCAACGTAGCCCGGGATTCCGCCCATTCCGCGGGCCGCGCGCACCGATCGCCGCGCTGCTGTGGCGACGGCCTGTGCGGCGGCCTCGCCGAGACTCGTCGGGTCGGCGGGTCCGTGCGTCCCCGTCGCGAGCACGAAGACGCTGTCGCCGTCGAAGAGCGTGTGCGACGGCATGATCGCCCGGCTCAGCCCGGCATGCCCCTGCACCGCCAGCCGCCACGCCTGCGCTTTGGTCATAGCCGCGCTGGTGGCGATGACGGCGAGGGTGGTGTTGGTCGCAAACGCCACATCGGGCCCGCGCGTGATCACCGCGTCGGCCGACCGCACGAACCGCCGCTGCTCGTCGAGACACCCGGCGATGATCTCGCCGCGCTCATCGACCACGTCGCCGAGCGCGTTGGTGACGACGAGCGCGCCCACGGTGGCGCCGTTGTGCACGCGAATGCTCCATGAACCCACACCGCCTTTCATCGCGCGGCGCGGCCCCACGACCTTGCCCACGGTGGCGCCAGTACCGACGCCGACACTGCCCTCCTCGACCGGACCCGGCGTAGCCCGGCGGCAGGCCTCATACCCCATCGCGCCGTCGGGACGCGCGCGGGCGTCGCCGATCCCCAAATCGAAGATGACGGCCCCCACGACGATCGGCACGCGCGCGACACGCGCGTCGAGTCCCCGGCCGCGCTCGTCGAGGTAGCGCATGACGCCGTCAACCGCGGCAAGCCCGAAGGCGCTCCCGCCGGTGAGCAGCACACCGTGGACTTCCTGTATGAGGTTCGATGGATGAAGAACGGAGGTCCCCAGCGTCCCCGGCGCGCCGCCGCGCACCTCGCCGCTGGCGACGGCGCCCTCCACGCAGAGCACGACGGTGCAGCCGGTGATGCCGGCCGCATCGGTGACGTGCCCAACGGTGATCCCTGGGATATCGGTGATCGACGGCATGGCTCCTACGTTACCACAGCGAATGTTAAGGGAACGTGAGCCGCTCATCCCCGTTCGTGCGGAGATCTCTACGTGCCTTCGACGCCCCCGGCTTCTCGTGGCTGTGGCTGCATTCGCTGTTCAACTCGGTCGCGTGGACGATCGAAACGCTCACCATTGGCTGGCTGGTGCTGCAGTTGACCAACTCGCCATTCTGGGTTGGCGCGGTGGCGGCGTCCCGAGGGATCGGCCTGTTCGTCTTCAGTGTGCCGGCAGGCACTCTGACCGACCGCGTGGATCGCCGGCTACTGCTGCTGCTCACGCAGATCGGGCCCACCGCGGGGCTGATGGTCCTCGCGCTGCTGATGCCGCACGGTGCGGTGCGCGTCTGGCACCTGGCGCTCGTCTCGGTGATCACAGGCGTCGCGACTGCCGTGGAGCGGCCCGCGTCGAGCGGTTTGATGTACGACATGGTCGGCGAGGAACGGCTCCTCAACGCAAGCGTGTTCCGGTTCATGGCGGGCAGCCTGGTGCGCATGATCGGCGCGGTCGCCGGCGGATACGTCATCGACCGGCTCGGCATCGGACAGAACTTCTGGCTGGCGGCGGGGGCGCACCTGGTCAGCGCCGGTTGCGTCCTGGGGTTCCGCGCGCCTGCCACGGCCAAAGTGATCGCCGAGCCGTTCTTCCGTGCGGTCACGGAAGGCTTCCGGTACGCGGTGCGGGCCCCCCAGGTCCGCCAGTTCCTCTGGCTGAGCCTGATGACCGAGGGCTTTGGATTCTCGTACAACTCGATGTTGCCCGTCATCGCCCGCGACGTGCTGCACGTGGGGGCGCTCGGGCTCGGCTATCTGATGGCGGCCAGCGGCATCGGGCAGCTGGTCGCGACGCTGGGACTCGCGTCTCGCGGCGACGTGGCGAACAAGGACCGGTTCACGGTCGCCACCGCGATGGGGTTTGGGCTGGCGATCGCGCTGTTCGGCCTCTCACCCTGGTATCCGCTGTCGCTGGTGCTGGTGGGGTTGGTGGGCGTCATGGGGAGTCTCTACGACGCGGGGATGGGCACGACGCTGCTCCTCGCCTCGTCCGACGCGATGCGGGCGCGAGTGCAGGGCTTTTATTCCTCGACGATCGGCTTCAACCAATTGACCGGGTTCGGCGTGGGACTGATTGCGACGTTCCTGGGCGCCCCCGTGGCGGTGGCGATCAGCGGCTCGATCGCGGCCGCGAGCGCCCTGGCGCTGCTGCCCCGCGTCGGCCGCACGCCCCCGCAATCCTGACCGGTCTCTGCCGATGGTGGGTGTGGATGTCAGCGCGGCCGCATTCTTGTGGTATGATGAATCATCATACTAGACAGAGGAGGACAATGGCCGCGGCAAAGATCGCCATCACATTGGATAAGGTGCTCCTCGCGGAGGTCGATCGGCTCGTGGCGGAGGGCCATTTCCCAAACCGGAGTCAGGCGATCCAGTCGGCTGTGCGAGATCGCCTCGATCGCATTCGGCGCACGCGCCTTACCGAAGAGGCGGCCAAGCTCGACCCTAAAGAAGAGCGGGCACTCGCCGACGAGGGCCTTGCCGGCGAGGCTGAGTCGTGGCCCGTGTACTAAGGGGCGAGATCTACTGGGCCGAGCTGGGCGCAACACGCGGCCGTAAACAGTCCGGGGTCCGCCCCGTGTTGGTCATCAGCCACGATGTGTTCAATGCGCGATCCGGCACGGCGATCGTGGTCGCACTGACCAGTCGGCCCCAGCAGGCCGGTTTCCCATTGACCATGCCTGTTGTGAGTGTCCATCTCCCGAAGCGGTCGTGGATCAAGGTGAGTCAGATCCGGACGCTCTCGACCGAGCGACTCGGCAAGCGAGCGGGCGCGCTGTCACCCGAGGAGCTGAACTGGGTCGTCGAGGGCCTCTTCGAGCTTGTAGGGTGACCGCCCTTGACCAGACCTTCGGAATGAGGTAGAGTTATATAATGTCAAGGTAGAAAGGTAGAAAGCTATGGGTTTCAACATCAAGAACGCGGAGGCACACCGGCTCGCGAAGAAGCTGGCCGACCTCACCGGCGAGAGCATGACGGCCGCGGTCACCCAGGCACTTCGCGAACGGCTGGAGCGAGTAGGGCACGCAAAACACGGCAGTCTCGCAGAGCGACTGCTGGTGATTGGCAAGAGGAGCGCCCGGCACCTGAAGGAACCATTTCGATCCGTGGATCACGGCGATCTGCTCTACGACGAGCGTGGGCTACCCCGATGATCATCGACACGTCGGCGCTCCTGGCCATCCTCCGCGACGAGCCCGAGGCGGCCTCCCACGCGGAGGCGATTCAGCGAGCGAGTGGTCGACGGTTGTCGGCGGTCAGTTTCGTGGAGACGGCGGCCGTCGTCGATGGCGGCCGCGATCCTGTCGCCAGCCGCGGCTTCGATGACTTACTGCAAGCCGCCCAGATCACCATCGACCCGGTGACTGAGACGCAGGCTCGCGTTGCCCGTGACGCCTATCGTGATTTCGGCCGGGGCAGCGGGCACCCGGCAAAACTCAATCTCGGCGACTGCTTCGCGTACGCGCTCGCGAAGGTTACGGGGGAACCCTTGCTGTTCAAAGGCAAGGACTTCGTGCACACCGATGTGGAGCAAGCGCTTCCTTGAGTTAATGAGGAATCCCACCGTTCAGAGCCGGTGACCGCACGATCCGCGCAATCGCTGCGGCCCGATTCGAGACACCCAGCTTCCGCAATATGGCCACGACGGGGCCCTTGACGGTTCCGATACCGCGGTGGTGGGTTTTCGCAATCGACTCATTGGCGTGTCCGTCTGCGGCCAACAGCATCTTGCCAGCTGCCGATCGATAGGGGAGACTTGCCCGATTGACACGTAAGCCAAAAGCCGCAATGGTACCTGTCAGGATCGAACAGAAGAAGATCGTGCCAACACGCACGAGGAGACCCTCCCGCTGATCGAGGTGCTCACAGCGTAGAGAGGTGCCGCGTTATTGTGCAGTTGCCGTTCGGCCAGACTTTGGGGGGACTAACGGCCTATGTCTTTCGGCCGGTAGGGCTACTGGATGAGGAGTCCGACCCCAACCGCCGCCATCGCCGCCGCCAGCAGTCGGATGCGGGTCACACCTTTCAACGATGTCGACAGCCGGGTGCCCACCTGACTGGCCACGATCACCCCCATCCCCGCCGCGAGCACTGCGGGCCACAGCACGTGCCCCTGCCAGACGTGGACCGTCACCCCGACCATCGAATAGACGAAGAGCGAGAAGATCGACGTGGCGACGGCGACGTGTGCCGGGAAACGATACAGGTGCACCAGGAGCGGGACCACGAGCCAACCGGCGCCCATGCCAAAGAAGCTGCTGATGAATCCCAGCGCGACCCCGAGCGCGGGCAGACCCCACCCGCGGTGCATCGCGGCGTCGGCGCCGCGCGGCGGCGGTTCGGGACGCGCGATCAGGGTGGCCGCAAACACCAGGAGCACGAAGGCGAGCGAGGTATGAAACGACGCCGGTGAGACGTGCCGGGCCGCGACCGCCCCGATGAGCGCGCCGGGCGCGGCCGGGAGCGCGAGCGTCAAACCGGCCCGATAGTCCACCCACTGCTGTCGAGCGTACGCCAGGGTCCCCGACAAGGTGTTGAGCCACACGATCACCAGCGACGTGCCCGCGGCCATCGCCGGTGAGAGGTGGAACATCAACAACAGGAGCGGGGCGATGATGAAGCCCCCACCCGCACCCACGACGACGCCGAATCCTCCGGCCAGCAAACCGACCAGGGCGAGCACCAGCCAGTCGATAGGCGCCAGACTCACGCGAACCGGCTCACCGCGAGTGGCCCGCGCCTAGAACCTCGCCGGCGTTACCACCGGCCGGTCGCGCGTCATCGGCGAGCGCACGGAGCAATCCGGCCGTGGACGCGGCCTTCTCCGACCAGTGCGCGGCGATCGCCGGGCTCAGGTCGCGCACTGTCTGATGGCGCGCAGCCCAGCCGTCGGCCTCACGGGCCAGCCAGTCCAACGTGGTCTCCGTATCCTGACCAAGAAGTGTTCTGATCAGGAAACGTCGATCTCCAACGCGGACCGCGAGTCCGATCGCCCTGCCGCCACGCACCACATCGGCCCTTGTCAGCAACACCCCGCTGCGACCCATGGCGATCAGACCGTTGAGGAACGGGTCGAAGCCCTCCGTCCGAGGATCGGGCAGCGGCGCCGCGTCGCGGAGGTGGAGCGGCAGGCGGTCGGGCGGACCGACGTCACCCGCCGCATCGATCAGCGCCGTTCGCAAGACGCGCGCCCAGGCTTGATAGAAGGGTGACGCGATCTCTTCCATCTTCATGAGATAGGCGAAGACCCAGCACCCGATGTGCTCCCAGAAGAGCGCGTTCCGAGTGTGTCGAAGCAACGCGCGACGCGCGGCATCAGGTTCGGTGGATTCTTGATCGCCGAGTGCGGCGTAGAGCGCCAGCAGCGTCGCCAGGTGATCAGGCTCCGGCGGCGGATCCTGACCGAGCGCACGCCAGAAGCCGGCCACGCGGTCGCGCGCTTCGCCACCCATAGCGCCTTCCACGCCGAGGTAGACGCTGGCAAAGGGAGACAACTGGAAGGCGAACACGTCGGTGTGCTCCGCCGCGTCCGGAACCGCGGGCAGTCCGAGCAACGACGCGAGGCGCGCATGGGCCGGCCCCGGCGGTTCGGTGAGCGCAGCCAGCGCACGGAAAATCTCCACTATCGGGGCAAGGCGTACGCCTCTTTCGAGGGACGCAACGGGCGCATCATCCAGTATGGCCGGCGCCGCTGGTCGGGGGAGTAGGAGGTCGCGGGGCGCGCCAGCGACAGCCACTTGAGGTAGACGGCGTGCGCCTTTTTAGTGTCCACGGCGATGTCGCCGTAGCGATCGGTCGGGCCGGCTTTGCGTACACGCACCGCCTGATGCCAGCAGTGCATACCCGAGATGGGGTCGGGGTGCACCGGGAACGTCAGGTTTTGATGCACGCCCACGTCCTTCCACCAGATCCTCGCCGTGTCGGGATCGCTCGAATCGTACGGCTCGACCCCGCGCTCGCGGTGCAGCCGCCAGTCGCCGCCGTCGTGCTCGAGACCGACCGTGGCCATCATCTGGCGCTGCCCGGCGTCGGCGAGTTTCCACCGGCCCATGTGATGGCTGCAGGCCACCACCCCCGGCCGGATGCCCTCGGTCACCCAGGCCTTCACGACGAAGTACCCGATCTCCGTCTCGACGCGCACCAGCTCGCCGGTGCGCACGCCGAGTCGCGCGGCGTCGATCGTATGAATCCACAATGGGTTCGTATGCGCGATCTCGTCGAGCCACTTGGCGTTCGCGCTGCGGGTGTGGATCTGGACCGGCAGGCGAAACGTCGAGATCAGCGGTATCTGCCCGGGCTCGAGGTTATCCGGGTGGATGTGGCTCTTGAGATAGGCGGGGAGCGCGTATTCGGGCCATCCCCACTGCGCGAGGGTCGTCGAGTAGAATTCAAGCCGGCCGGATGGGGTGGGGAAGCCACGCAGGATCCTGCGATCGACCTGGACGCCGATCGGACGCCTTCCCTGCGCATCGGGCTCCGGCGCCGGCTGGGGCACGACGTTTGGCGACGTCGGCGCCGGTGCCGTCGTGTAGACGCGACCGAACGGATCGACGGCGATCTCTTGCAGCTCGCTCACCGGAATCTCTTCCTCGTGGAGCGCGCCCACGCCGCGGCGGATCTCGAACGCGCCGTACCGGCGCATATAGGCGAGCGGCGTCAGCCCCTCGACCGCGGCCTGTTCGGGCAGACCCGGTACCGAGTGCTCGAAGATGTGCCCGTAGTACTCGTCGATGCTGAGTTTCTGCCCGGGCTGTCGCTTGGATTCGAAATAGCGGCGGATGCCGAGACTGCCGTCGGGATCGATGCGCCACGAGAGGTCGATCCAGAACTCGTTTTCTTCCCAGACTTCCCCCGGATTGACCTGTCGGGTGTCTGTGATGTGTTCACCCAACCGCTCGCGCGCGGCCCGGAGCACCGGCTGGCGGAACCCGATCCACTGGCCGTCATACTGCTCGTACGAGTGCAGGTCGTGGCGTTCCGACCCGTGCCCCATGGGGAGGATGTAGTCGGCGAAGTACGCCGTCTCGCTCCACGTCGGGGTCAGCGCGATGTGGAGCCCGATCTTCTGCTCGTCGGTGAGCGCCTCGATCCACGAGAAGCCGTCGGGGTTGGTCCAGACGGGGTTGTAGACGCGCGTGAAGTAGACGTCGATCCTCCCTCGCTCCTGTTTGAGCAGATGCGGCAGCAGAAACGACATCTCGAAGATCCCGAGGGGAAACTCCGCCGGCCACGCCAGCTCATTCCATACGGGCGGGTGCGGCGGCATGTAGATCGGCCGCGGGACGAACTTGTTCCAGGCGTTGGGGAATGTGCCCCCGGGGGTCGCGACCGCGCCGAGCAGCGCATTCAAGAGAAACAGCGTGCGCGCGACCTGCCAGCCGCCCAGGTTGCCCGAGCCCGCCGAGCGCCAGTTGTGCGTGGCCAGACGCGTGCCGGCAGATGCCACAAGACGCGCGATGTCCGCTAGGACAGACTCCTCGACACCCGATTCGCGCGCCGCGAACTCGAACGTGAAGTCTAGGTAGAGCGTCTTGAGGACGCGCTCAAACTGTTCGAACGTCGGCTCGACGTCGGGGTGTTCGTGCGTGAGGTACTCCTGCCAGTTCCACCACCGCCGTACGAAGTCCCGGTTGTACGCCCCGCGCTGGATCAGGTCGTTGGCGATGGCCAGCAGGATCGCCGCCTCGGATCCCGGGTATGGCGCGATCCAGTGGTCGGCGTGGGTCGCCGTGTTCGACAAACGGGTATCGAACACAATCAGTTTCGCGCCGCGCTGTTTGCCGTCGATGATCCGCTGGGCGTGCGGATTGAAGTAGTGCCCCGATTCGAGGTGCGCGCTGATCAGCAGGATGACGTCGGCGTTCGCGTGGTCGGGGCTGGGGCGATCGAGCCCCATCCAAAAGTGATAGCCGGCGCGCGCGCCGCTGCTGCAGATGTTCGTGTGCGAGTTGTGCCCGTCGACGCCCCAGGCGGCCAGCACCCGCTCGGTGAACCCGTCTTCGCCCGGGCG
>CBRGMJ010000014.1:0-10496 GCA_967797525.1 uncultured bacterium
CTGGGTGACGACGCCGAGGCGCGCCTTGATAGCGCGCGGCTGGGCGCGCACGTCCATGTCGAAGACGCGCAGGTGGCCCGACGACGGGGGCAGCACGCAGTAGATCATTTTCATCGTCGTGGTCTTACCCGCGCCGTTGGGGCCGAGGAAGCCAAAGCACTCGCCGGGTTCGACGGCGAAAGAGATGCCATCCACGGCGGCAAGCGAACCGTAGCGCTTGGTGAGGCCGGACGCCTCGAGAACGGGCGAGCTCATGGTCCGACGATCAGCCTAGCGCGTTACGGTCACCTTCTGCAATCCGCGCGGGTGATCGGGATTGATGCCGCGAGCCACGGAGAGATGGTACGCGAAGAGGTGCACGGCGCTGGCCGCGGCGATTGGCGCAAGCGGTTCGGGCAGCCCGCTGTTGATCGCGACGTCGCCGGGGTCGTCGCCGAAGGCGAAGGTCAGCGTGGGAACCGACCGGCCGCGCAGCTGGACGCGGAGATCGATGAGCCCCACGCGGCTGCGGCCGGGCGGCAGCAGAACCATGACCGTGCTGCGTTTGTCCAGCGCCGCGATCGGCCCATGCAGCATCTCCGCCGCCGAGAGCGAGTCAGCCGCCGCGTAACACGTTTCCTTCAACTTGAGCGCCGCTTCGTCGGCCACGCCGAGCATGTAGCCCCGCGTCGTCACCACCCAAGGCTCGCGCTTTGCGTGACGCTTGGCGAGGGCTTTGATCGTGGCTTCTTGGGCCAGCACTTCGGAGACGGCTCCCGGCAGCCGGGGCAGTATACGTGCCAGGTCTCTGTGCTGCCCCCACCCGGTGACAAGTGTCGCCAGAACCGCCAGCGATGACGTAAACGTCTTGGTCGCTGCGACGCTCTTCTCTTCGCCGGCCGCAAGTGGCAGCACATGGGCGCTCCCCTGCGCCAGAGGGGACGCGGGATCATTCGTCAGCGCAACCGTGAGCGCGCCCTGGCGGCGTGCCTCGGCGACGACCTCGGCCACGTCCATGGAGCGACCCGATTGGGAGATGGCAATGATGGCGCCGGCGCTCCAGTCCGGGGCGCGACCGTACAGCGTCGTGACCGAAGGCATCGCCGTGCTCGCCGGGATGCGCAGGAGTGTCTCGACCAAGTATTGTCCGTAGATAGCCGCATTGTGCGACGTGCCGCGCGCCACGAAGACGACCACCGTGGGCTTGCGCCGCCGCAGCGCGGTGGCCACCTCGCCGATGGCGGTCGCGTGCTCGGCCAGCAGGCCGGTCAGCACGGCCGGCTGCTCGTGAATCTCTGAGATCATCGCGTGGACGGGTTTGGATTTAGGCATGCGGGCCGGGCCGCCTTTTCTTGTTCAGCGTGCTGGCATTCGTCGGTTGTACGCTTCTGGGTTGACAACATACCCCGGGCGGTCTCCCCGGAGGCGCGCGAGCACCGCATCGGCGCACGACTGCTCCACCAGCGCCAGCGGCTCGCGCGTATGTGAGGCGACATGCGGGGTGGCGACTACCCGGTCGAGGGCAACCAGCGCCCGATCGCGCACCGGTTCGTCGTGAAATACATCGAGCCCCGCGCCCGCCAGGCGGTCTTGCTGCAGCGCGCGCAGCAGCGCGGCCTCATCGACCACGTCGCCGCGACTGGTGTTGATCAGGAACGCCGTCGGCTTCATGGTCTGCAGCGTTGCATCGTTGATCAAATGGCGGGTGGCAGGCGACAGCGGGACGTGCAGCGTAAGAAAGTCGCTTTCCGCCAGCACGGCGGGCAGATCGCGCAGCGTGACCCCTAGCGCCGCCGCGGCGTTGTGATCCGGGGCCACATCGTATGCGATCAGCCGCATGCCGAATCCCCCGCCGCGGCGGGCCACGGCACGGCCGATCGCCCCAAGACCGATGATGCCCAGGGTCTTCCCGTGCACGTCCGTGGCCGACGAGCGGTCCCAGCTCCCGGCCTTCACCGTCCGGTCGAGCAGCGGGATCTGCCGGGCAACGGCCAGCAGTAGGCCAAACGCGTGATCCGCGACGGCGTCGGAGAGCACGCCGACCGTGGTTGACACCACGATGCCGTTGGCGGTGGCCGCCTCGACATCCACCGCGTCGAACCCCACACCGCGCCGCGCGATGATCTTCAGCCGCGGGGCCGCCGCGATGACGCGCGCGGTCAGCGACTCACTGCCGGCAATGATCGCCTCGACGTCACCCACGAGGCTAAGCACCTCATCTTCGGTGAGACGGATGCCCGTGGGGTTCGGGATCACCACGCAACCGGCGGCGGCCAGCCGCTCGAGCGGCGCGGCGCTCGCGCGACCGAAGCCGGGTACCGTAATGAGAACGCGAGGATGCGGAGGCGTCTGCGGCGTCACGAACGCACGGCGGCCGTGCCGACGCGGATCGGCGCGGTGCCGGAGCGGGCCAGGTCGAACGCGCCCAGGATGTCATCGAGTTCAGCGCGGCTGCCGGGGTCCAGCGCCGCGCCGGGGTGTCTGAGCGCGGCCGACGCGATAATACCGCGCCGGCGGAAGATCTCCTTGCGCAGCGTCAGGCCGACGACCGGCTGACCTTCATAGCTGATCAGCGGCAGGTAATGGAAGAAGATCGAGCGGGCGCCCACACGATCGCCCGATGTGAAGGCCGCATAGAGCGCGACCAGCACCTCGGGGAAGGCGAAGCCGGTCATCGTGCCGACCGCGCCCCGCAGCAGTTCTTCATAGAAATACACTCCACCCATGCCGCCGTACACGGCGACGGGCTGTTTTGCCGCCGCCAGGACCTGGGAGGCTTTCACCGGTGTCGGGATTTCCTCCAGTTTGATCGCCCGGGCCCGCGGCAGCGAGTCGGTGATCGACGCGAGAAACGCGGCCGGCATCACCACCCCAGAGAACACCGGCTCGTCCTGCACCACGATCGGCACCGTCGTAGCGTCGTGCACGCGCCGGTAGTACTCGCGGACCGCATCGAGGTTTCGCAGGTTGGTCGGCGGCGCCACCATCAACGCAGTAGCGCCGAGATCCTGCGCCTGCCGGCTGTACCGGATGGCCAGGTCGGTGGCCGGCGCGCTGGTGCCCACGACGATGGGGATCCGTCCCGCCACGCGCCGGATGATCGCCTCGACAACCCGCGCGCGCTCCTCCTCCGTGAGCTTGTGCGCCTCGCCGAGGATCCCGAGGATCGTCAGGCCGTGGACGCCCGCGGCGACTTCGAAATCGACCAGACGGTCGAGGCTGGCAAAATCGATGGCGCCGTCGTCTGCAAACGGCGTCGCCAGGATGGCATAAATACCGTGTGGGATAGTCATGTAGCGAGAGATTACCCGCCGGAGACTGCAGTCCCTGCCGACCCCGTGTTAGAATGCCCAACGTGACCATGGCGATCAGTCATCAGACGAAGTCCCGCGCTGCCAGCCGGCACTGTCACCCTGTTGTTCACCCCGCTCCGATCCTGACGGCTTAGGATAACCCGCGAAGCTGGTTCAGGGCCTGCAACTCGGCGGTGGTTGGCGGCGGCGTTTCGCCGATCCTGTCCGCAAGGCGAAGCGGCCACCCTGTCTCGGCCCGGACCTTGTCGACGGTCACGCCGGGATGCACGGTGTCGAGGCACATCTCGCCCGTCACGTCATCAAAACGCAAGATCGCCAGGTCGGTAATCACCGCATCGGGCCCGCCGGCCAACCCGATCCGCCTCCGCTCGGCTTTCCCACCCAAGTAGCCGGGGCTCGTAACAAAATCGACGCGTTCGGGAAAGCGCCGGCGCTCGTGCCTCGCGATGATCATCGTACGCCGCGCGAGCGACGCGATCTCGCACGCGCCACCGCTGCCGGCCAGACGCACGATCGGGCGCTCGTACGGGCCGATGACCGTGGTGTTGATGTTGCCGAAACGGTCGATCTGGACGCCTTCCAAGAAGCCCACGTCGATCTGCCCGCCCTGCAACACGAACGAGAAGAGATCCATCATCGGCAGCACGCACTGCGCGCGCGTGACCAGCGCCGGATCGCCAATGGAGACCGGCATGCGTTCAGGCCGCGCGCCGATGACGCCCGACTCATAGATCAGCACGACGTTGGGATTGTGCGTCCGCCGCGCCAGGTTGGCCGCCAAGTTCGGCTGCCCGATGCCGACGAGCACGGTCGATGCGCGGGTCAGCATGCGGGCGGCGGCGACGATCATCAGATCGGACAGCGACCACGGGTCCTTCCGGGCCGCGCGGCTCATCACCGGTAGCGCCCGTAGTTGACCGGTGTGCTGTCGAGCGGTTCGGGCCGGAGGCGCGCAAGCCGCTCATCGCCCAGTTTCCGTAGATAAGCGGTCCGGTCGGGAAGGTCATAGATCCACTCCCGCAGGTATCGGTCGGTGCTTTCAGGCGTTGCGGAGGCCTGATCCCATTCTTGATACGCGTCGGTGTCCCGATCGTAGACGCCTTGAACATACGAGGGGTGCGCGCCCCAGGGTTCGTGGACGACGGCATCGACTTTGAAGTCAGGGAGCAGCGTCCGGTTGGGATCGGTGCGGATGATCTCGGGGTCGACGATCTCCTCGGCGACCACGATGACCCGGCCCGCCGCGAAAGCGGCTTCGCGCTGCTCGCCGATAATTCCCCAGGTCTGCGCGTTGCCGTCGGCATCCGCGCGTTGGACGTGGATGATGGCCACGTCAGTGCGCAAGGCGGGTACCACGCTGACCGTGCCACCGCCGTAGGGATCGACGATGGTCCGGATCTGCGGGTTGTGAGCCGGCAGATCGGAGCCGAGATTCGTCCGGACCGGCATGAAGGGCAGCCCCGCCGCGCCCGCGTACAAACGGGTGAGCATCCCAAAGTGGGTGTACTCTTCCAGTTCGATCGTCCCGGCTTCCATCGCGCGTCTGAACGGCCGCAGCATGCCGATGCCGGGGTTCCCGGCCCAGGAGAAGACGACCTTACGGGCGCACCCTGCGGCGATCATCTGATCGTAGATCAGGTCCGGTGTGGCACGGCAGAGGATGAGGTTGCGCCGACCCTGGCGGATGATCTCGTGGGCGGCCGCGAAGGGAATGAGATGGGTGAAGCCGGCCGCGTAGAGCGTCTCGCCGTCGTGGATCAGACGGGCGATGGCCTCGCGCATCGACAGCATCTTGCTCATGGAATCGGCTGGTGCTTCGGCCAGGGCCGTTCGATTCCCTTGGGGCGCCAGGTGCGCTATCGTGGAGGGTGCAAGAGATGAAGGCGAACCAGGGTGCTGTATCTGATCGGAGGTGAAGGCACCGTGCGCGATGCGCCCTTACGCGAGATCGATGCCGACGAACTCAAGGTGAGGCTCGAACGCGGCGACCAGCCCTTCTTGCTGGACGTCCGCACCCCCGAAGAATACGGCCCCTGGCATATCGACGGCACGGTGAACGTCCCGATCCAGCACGTGCTTTCCCGGCAGTTCGCCGATATCCCCCGCGATCGTGAAATCATCACGATCTGCTCGCACGGAAACCGGTCGGCGACCGCGGCGCAGGTGTTGGGCGGCGCCGGGTACCGGGTGACCTCACTTCACGGTGGCATGGCCGCATGGAACACGGTCTACAATGCGGTCCAGGTGCCGCTCAGCCTGGCGGGCGACGGGCGGCTGCTGCAGGTGCGGCGGATCGGGAAGGGCTGCGTCGGATACGTGCTCATCTCGGAGGGTCAGGCCGCCGTGTTCGATCCGCCGTGCCGGGTCGAGCGGTTGCTGCCCCTTATCGAGGCCCTGGGCGCCCGCCCCGCACACGTCGTCGACACGCACCAGCACGCCGATCACGTCTCGGGCGCGCGCCGCTTCGCATCGCTGACCGGAGCAGTCCTGCACCTGAATCCAAAGGACAGGTACGCGCGATCCGATTTCCAGCCTTTGGGCGATGGCGACACCATCACCATTGGGCGGAGCACCCTGCGCGCTCTACATGCGCCCGGACACACACCCGGCAGCACCTTGTTAGAGATCGACGGCCTAGCGCTACTGACCGGCGATACGCTGTTCGTCGAAGGCGTAGGCCGCCCTGATCTGCGCGACCGCGCCACGGCGTTTGCCGAGGACCTGTACACGACCTACCGGACGCGGCTGTTACCGCTACCGGATGCGCTGTTCGTCCTGCCGGGACACTACGGACCGGGCGTACCGTTCGCCTTCAAAGAAACCATCGGCGCGCCGCTGGGAACGTTGAAACAGCGGATCTCCCTTTTTCACGCGTCAAAGGACGAGTTCGTCGCCTACGTCACGTCGCGCGTGCCGGAGCGGCCCGCGAACGCGGAGTCGATCATCCGCCTGAACCGCGGCGAGACGCTGTGCGTTCCGGACGAATCGGAGTTGCTGGAAGAGGGGCCAAACCGTTGCGCGGTGCCGGTCGCCCTTACCGCGTGAGTCGAAGAAGCCACGGGAGGGAGTACCATGCGGAGGAACTGGGTTGCGCTCCTGATCCTGGTTGGGGTGACGGCCGCGCTCGCGGCGTCGCCCTCAGTGGCCCAGCCGAGGGTCATCAAAGTCGGCATCATCGATACGTTCAGCGGCCCGCCTGCGGTCTTCGGCAACGACGCGCTGAACGGTTTCAAACTCGCGCTGGCCGAGATCAATAAGGAGGGCGTGCTCGGCGCGAAGATCGAGTTTGTGGTGCGCGACGAGCGTTTCTCGCCCGAAGTCGGTCTGAGCATGTCGCGCGACCTGGTGCTGCAGGAGAAGGTCGACGTGCTGGTCGGGGTCATCAACAGCGCGACGGCCCTCGCCGTGTCCGCGTACGCGAAAGATCAAAAGGTTCCGTTTATCGTCTGGATCGCCAAGAGCGAGGCGATCACCGGCGCTAAGGGGCATCGCTACGTCTTCTCCACCGGCGAGAATACGGCCATGGCGGGGAAGGCCGCGGCGGAAGCGCTCGCGCGAAGGGCGTACGCGAAATTCTGGCTCGGCGCGGAAGACTATGAGTACGGTCATGCGATCACCAACTCGTTCTGGAAGTTCATGAAACGGATCAAGCCCGAGGCCACCCTAGCCGGGCAGACGTGGTGGCGCACCGGTGAGCCCGATCTGGTGCCGTATCTGACAGCCATCATGAACGCCAAGCCCGACGCGGTCTTCTTTGGCACCGGCGGCGCCGGGATGGCGAACGTGCTGCGGACCATGAAGACGCTGGGCTTCGAATCGCGCGTACCGACGATCATTCACACGGCGATTGACCTGTCGGTGCTCCGGCCGCTGGGCGCCAATGCGCCCGAGGGCGTTACCGGCACCTCCGACTATCTCTTCTACTATCCAGAAACACCCGCGAACCAGGCGTTCGCCAAAGCCTTCCAGGCGGCCTAC
This sequence comes from uncultured bacterium, assembly GCA_967797525.1. Classification (GTDB taxonomy): domain Bacteria; phylum Sysuimicrobiota; class Sysuimicrobiia; order Sysuimicrobiales; family Humicultoraceae; genus JBGPNN01. Next base: position 7,272 of record CBRGMJ010000014.1, read on the forward strand.
GGCAACCCACCGGGCTTCCCCGCCTTCCACGGCTACAACACGGCCAACTTCATTGCGGCGGCGTTCAAGAAGGCGCGAACGTTGGACCGGGAGAAATTCATCGATGCGCTCGAAGGGCTCAAGATCGGCTCGCCCGTGGGTGAGGTCGAGATGCGGGGCTGCGACCACCAGGTCGTGCTGCCGATGTTCCTGGGCGTCACGAAGAAGACGTCCCAGTTTGAGTTCCTCGTGGCCTCCGACATCGCGACGCTGCGCGGCGCGGACGTCATGCCCACGTGCGACGATATCAAGAAGGCCAGGGGTCAGTAGCGGCTGGACCTCACCGCGCTCGGTAGCCAGCTCCTCGTCGGCCTTAGCCGGGCGATGATTCTTTTTGTCGTCTCGGCTGGGCTGAGCTTCGTGCTCGGCGTGCTCCGCGTCCCCTACGTCTTTCACGGCTCGCTCTACATGATCGGCGCCTTCTCCGCGTTCAGTATTGCTACCGCGCTCGCGTCGCACCCTGGCGGGTTCTGGCTGGCGTTGCTGTTGGCGCCGGCGGTCGCCGCGGCGGTGGGCCTGATCGTCGAGCGTCTGGTGCTCTCGCGTCTCTACCACCGCGAGCACCTGATGTTGATCCTGTTCACCTTCGGGGTCATGCTGATTCTCAACGATCTCGTGAAACTGACCTGGGGGGCCGACTATCGATCGATCGTGCCCCCACCCGTCCTGCAGGGGTCGTTCTCGCTCCGGGGACTGCCGCTCCCCCGGTACAGCGTGCTGCTGCTGATCGTGGGGCCGCTCGTCGCGTTTGCGATGTGGCTCTTCACCCACCGCACGCGCATCGGCAGGATCGCCCGCGCGGCGGCCGTCGACCGCGAGACGGTGGGCGTCCTTGGTATCGACGTGAGCCGCGTGTTCGCGATCGCCTTTCTGGTCGGCTGCTATCTGGCCGGGCTTGGAGGGGCGCTGGTGGCCCCAACGACCAGTATCACGCTTGGCATGGACCACACGATCATTATCGAGGCGTTCCTGATCGTCACGATCGGCGGGTTGGGGAACATGTGGGGGGCGTTGATCGGCGCCCTGCTGTTTGGCGTCACCCAGTCGGTCGGTCTGTTGATCTGGCCGCAGTTCTCGATCGTGTTCCCATACGCCGCCACAGTGATCGTGCTCTTGGTGCGGCCCACCGGGCTGTTGCGGTCGGTCTGGTAGGCGGCCATGGGTCGTGTTGCTGCCGCGTTCGCCGCCCTGGTCGTCTTCCCGCTGATTGCGCCCACCTTTTATGTGTATGTTGCCGCGTTGATCTTCGTCACGGCGTTGTTGGCGATGAGCCTGAACGTGGTGCTTGGGTATGGTGGCATCTACCAGTTTCACCACGGCGTTTTCTACGGAGTCGGCGCCTACACGCTTGCGCTGGCCATCACCAAAGGAGGATGGTCGCCGTGGATCGGCTTCGTCGCGGGCCCGGTTGTGGCGGCGGGCGCCGGTCTGCTCATCGGTTGGTTCTGCGTGCGCCTGACCCGCCTGTACTTCGGGATGCTGCAAATCTCGCTGGGATCGCTGTTGTGGACGATTGTCCTGCGCTGGTACCCGGTGACCGGCGGCGACAACGGGATCCACGATATCGCGACGCCCGTTGCGCTGCGAACTGTCGCCGGCGCATACTACTTCATCTTGGCCATCGTCGCGCTCTCCGTGGCGGCGCTCTACCTGATCGTGAAGTCGCCGTTTGGCGCCACGCTCCAGGCGGTGCGTGACAACCCGCAGCGTTGCGAGTCCGTCGGCGTCGACGTCAGGAGGCATCAGTTGATCGCCGTTGTCATCGCCGCCTACTTCGCGGGCGTCGCGGGGGTCTTGTACGTCGCGCTCGAACGGTCGGTGTTTTCCAACATGCTGTTTTGGGTGTTGTCGCTCGAGGTGTTTGTGATGTGCTTGCTCGGCGGCTGGTACACATTCGCCGGGCCGATCGTGGGCGCGGCCATCATGGTGGCGCTGCGGACGTTTGCCGGGCGCTACACCGAGAATTGGACGATGGTCATCGGGGTCATGTTGATCTTGTTGATCCTCTTCATGCCTGAAGGTGTCTTGGGGTTCGTGCTGCAGCGCCTCAGGCCGCCGCCGGCCGCGGACGAGTGCTAGGGTCGTCCATGCTGCAGGTCAACGGCCTGCACAAGTCCTTCGACGGGTTCAGGGCCGTCAATGGTGCGACGCTGCGCGTCGACGCGGGCTCGATGGTGGCCGTCATTGGTCCAAACGGCGCCGGCAAGACGACGCTGTTCAACCTGCTCACCGGTCACCTCCGGCCCGACCGGGGGAACATCCTCTTCGAAGAGCGGGAGATTGGCGCGCTCCCCGCCCACGAAATCTGCCGGTATGGCATCGGCCGGACGTTCCAGATCGCGAACATCTTTTCAAAGCTGACGGTGTTCGAGAACGTGCAGGTCTCGGTGCTTGCGCAGCAGCGCAGGAGTCTTGATCTCTTTCACCGCGCCTCGTCACTCGCGGTCGACGAAACGAGCGCCATCTTGAAGGACACAGGCCTGATTGGTCGAGCCCGGCGCATCGCCGGCGCGCTCTCTCACGGCGACCAGCGGATTCTCGAGATCGCCGTCGCGCTGGGCAGCCGGCCCAAATTGCTCGTGCTGGATGAGCCGACGGCGGGAATGTCGCCGGAAGAGACGGCGGCGGCGATGGCGCTGATCGTGCGGCTTTCGCGTGAGCGCGGCCTGACGATCCTATTCTGTGAACACGACATGGACGTGGTGTTCTCGGTGGCGCAGAGCATCATGGTGATGCGCCAGGGACGGACGATCGTCCAGGGACCGCCCGGCGTGGTGAGGGCGAACCGCGAAGTGCAGGAGGCCTACCTGGGCGTGAGCGATGCTTGAGGTCGAAGGCCTTCACGCGTTCTACGGGCAGAGCCACGTGCTCTTCGACGTCTCTCTGCGGGTCGGGGCAGGAGAAGTCGTGTGTCTGCTCGGGCGGAACGGCGCGGGCAAGACGACGACGCTCAAGAGTATCATCGGCGTCGTTCCCCCGCGACGTGGACGCATCGTCTTCAAGGAGAAGGATGTCGCCGGCCAGCCACCACATGTGCTGGCGCGCGCGGGGCTCGGCTACGTCCCTGACGATCGCCGGATCTTCGCCGACCTGACCGTCGCCGAAAACCTCGAGATCGGCATGAAGGGCGGCCAGAACGGATTGGGCGCCTGGGATCTGGCGCGCGTCTTTGACCTTTTCCCGGTG
>CBRGMJ010000015.1:0-10320 GCA_967797525.1 uncultured bacterium
GCGCAAGATGGTTGCCATCAGCCCTGGCCTCCGGTCCTATCCGAGGTCGAATTCTTCGAGCGGCACGATCGCGTCGATGTCGCGCAACGAGCGGGTGACGCGGTCCCGGGCTTTCGTGGCGATCGCGGTGACGATGGCGTTGATGTAGGAGGCGGCGCTCACGTACGAGTTGTGGAAACTCTGGGTCGTGACGGCCGCGCACAAGACGTGATCGGCTTCCCGCGATGCGGGCGAGGTGAACGAGTCCGTGATGACGATGGTCCGCACTCCCCGGTCACGGGCGAGCCGGACCAGGTCCACAGTACGCCGGGTGTACCGGACGAAGGCGAAGGCCACGAACACGTCGCCCCGTCGCATCCGCCGCGCCCGCTGGAAGTCGGCCGCGCTGCCGTGTGTCAGGGGCACGGTCTCGTACCCGCACATGTCCAGCAGGAAGGCGAGCAAGCCGGAGAGATGGCTGAGTCCGCGAACGCCGGCGACATACACACGTTGCGCGTCCAACAGCGCTTCGACGACCGCCCCAAACGCGTGGAAGGTCGGGTCTTCGGCCGTGTCGTGGAGATTTTTCACGTCCTGCATCAACACCGCGCGCAGAATGTCCGGCGGGGTCGAGAGTCTGGTGATCGGTGTCGACGCCAGGCGGGACGACGGCGTCGCCAGGCCGCGGACGTACGCCTGGGCCGCCTGCTGCATTTGAGGATAGCCCGCGTAGCCCAGCGCGATGGCAAACCGCACAACGGCCGATTCGCTGACACCCACCTCCGCGGCGACCCGCGCCGCCGAGAAGAAGGCCAAGTCGTACGGATGCGCCAGGACGTAGTCGGCGACTCGACGAAAACTCGCGCTCAACGCGCCCGCGCGCCGGCGAATCCGTTCGACCAGTCCCGCGGCCTCCGTGAGATCGGCGACGGCCACTGCGCCGCCGCTCCGTGCTCGCGCCACTGGGGCCCCTCCTGAGGTTGGCAAGATTCCTTGCCCGTCGTTCTCCGCGTTTGCAGGATTTCCTGCATGGCCGCCGAACAGCCGCCGAAAGGGAGGAGATACCCATGTCCATGTGGATCCGCGTGAGGTCGCTGTGTGCCTGGGCCGCCGCGATGATCGCCGTCCTTGCGCTGACACTGACCACCGGGCCGGGTCTGGCTGGACCGGGTCTGGCTGGACCCGCGCCGGGCGGCTCACTCACGTACGCGACGAATCGAGAGCCCGACATGCTCGACGTGAACGTCGGGTCGTCCCGGTACGATCGCTGGGTGACGGCCAGCATCTACGATCAGCTCCTGGCGATGGACCGATCGGGGAAGATCCTGCCCTGGCTCGCCGAGAGCTGGGAGGTGTCGCCCGACAAGCGGGTCTTTACCTTCAAACTGCGACGCGGCGTGGAATTCCACGACGGGACGCCGCTCAACGCCGCAGCCGTGAAGGCCAACTTCGACCGCATCGTGGCCCCTGAGACCAAGAGCACGAGCGCGATTGGGCTGATGGGCGTCTATGATCGCACCGACGCCGTCGACGCCACGACCGTCCGCGTCACCTTCAAGAAGCCGCATCCAGGTTTCCTGGCCAACCTCACGGACGTGACGCTCGGCATCGAGTCGCCAACCGCGGTGCAGAAGTTCGGCGCCGACTATGTCCGCAACCCCGTGGGGACAGGGCCGTTCATGTTCAAGGAGTGGTCGCGGCGCAACCGCATCGTGCTCGTTCGCAATCCGAAGTACAACTGGGGTCCGCCCTGGGCGAAGCATCAGGGCCCCGCATACCTTGAGGAAGTCGTCTTCCGGATCATCCCCGAGGATGGCTCACGGGTGGCAACCCTGGAGTCCGGGCAGATCGACGCGATCGGCCGAGTCCCGCCGCAGAACGCAGCGGTGTTGCGGATCGACAAACGGTGGAACGTCGTGAACTCAGTGCTCCCCGGGACCGGCGTGATCCTGGTCGTCAACGGCCGCAAGCCGCCGACCGACGACATTGCGGTGCGCCGCGCGCTCGAGCATATGATGAATACCGACGACGCCTCTCGCATCGCGTACTTCTCGCAGTGGTTCCCGCACCGAGGCTCGGTGCTGTCGTCGCCCAACCCATTTTTCGAGAATACCAGCAAGACGTTTCCCGCCAATACGCAGAAGGCCGAGCAGATCCTTGAAGAGGCCGGCTGGCGGAAGGGCGCCGATGGCATCCGCACGAAGGGCGGCGTCCGGGCGGAGCTCGTCTATATTGGATTCCCGAGCGCAGAGACGACGCGCACCATGGAATGGATGGGCTCGAACCTCCGCCAGATCGGCATGGACCTGCGCATCCGCGAGCTTGAGACCGGCGCGATCCACGTCGCGCGGCAGCGCGGGGAGCACAACCTGGCGCACCTGACGTTCATCTTCCTCGATCCGGGATTCCTCCGGACCCTGTTTCACTCCGAGGCCTCCGGGGGCGGTTGGAACTTCTACCATCAGAAAGACGCGCAGATCGATCAACTGCTCGAGCAGGGCGAGACCGAACCCGACGCCGCCAAGCGGGATCAGATCTACCGGAACGCCCAGAAGCGGTTGCTGGAGCAGGGGTTCATCATCCCGGTCGTCTACCAACACCAGATCTCCGCGCACAAGAGCGCCGTTCAGGACCTGGTCATGTATCCTGTGCTGGGCGAGTATCCTGTCTTCTACGACGCGTACGTGAAGCGGTAGCCCCGGGCGGGGGACGGGCCGCGCGCCCGCCCCCACTTGCCTGGAGACGCCCATCGCCGCGTTTGCCGTCCGCCGGCTGCTGCTGCTCGTTCCCGTCCTGATCGGAGTATCGTTCCTCGTGTTTGGGGCGCTCTACGTCGTCCCCGGCGACGCCATCGACTCGATGCTGGCCGAGACAGGAGCCAGACCGCAAGACGTGGCGCGTCTCAAGCGCGAGTTCGGGCTCGATCAGCCGTTCTTCACGCAGTATCGGACCTTCCTCACCCGGGCCCTGCGCGGCGACCTGGGGCGATCGCTGCGGCAACGCATCCCGGTGACCACCGCCATCGCCGATCAACTCCCGGCGACCATCGAGCTGACGTTTGGCGCCCTCGCCGTGTCGATCATCATCGGGCTCGGTCTGGGGATCGTGGCCGCGGTGCGCAGCGGCACCTGGGTCGATACGGTCACGATGATCGTGTCGCTGGTCGGCGTCTCCATGCCCATCTTCTGGTCGGGACTGCTGCTGATCTTCCTGTTCAGCCTGAAACTCGGATGGCTCCCCGCCGCGGGAACAGGGGGGCTGGCCGCCCTGACGATGCCCGCGTTTGCGCTGGGGATGTCGGGCGCGGCCATCATCGCGCGCGTGACACGCAGCAGCCTGCTGGAAGTCCTTGGGCGGGAGTACGTGCGCACCGCGCGCGCCAAGGGGCTGGCCGAGCGGGTCGTCGTGCTGCGACACGCGATGAGCAACGCGATGATTTCGGTCATCACCATCGTTGGGATCCAGTTCGGTGCGCTGCTGGGCGGGGCGGTCGTCGTCGAGGTCGTGTTTGGTCGTCAGGGCATCGGGTTTCTGGCGGCAGAAGCGATTCGCACGAAGGACTTTCCGATGGTGCAGGGCACGGTGCTGGCCGCGAGTCTGGCCTTCGTGTTGGTCAACCTGTGCGTCGATCTCTCGTATGGCTGGTTCGACCCCCGCATCCGGTACGGGTGAAACGCACCTGATCAGACACGACGCGGTTGTCCCCTCCGACGCGCCGGCAGCTGCCCGCGCCCGATCGCCTCGCCGCATGCTCTTGCGCCGGGCGCTCCGGCACCGTGGCCTCGTGCTCGGTGGCGGGCTGCTGCTCGTGATCGTGCTGGCCGCGGTGCTAGCGCCCCAGATTACCCCGTACGACCCGCTCGTCGTCGACACGCAGGCGATGATGGCGCCCCCGGGCTCGCGCCACCTCCTTGGCACCGATACGCTCGGCCGGGACCTGCTGAGCCGCGTCGTGTACGGTGGTCGCATCTCGCTCTTGCTCGGCGTGATCTCGGTCGCGATCTCGCTTGTCGTGGGTCTGGTCCTCGGCATCGCCGCGGGATACTTCGGTGGGCGGGTCGATGAGGTGATCATGCGCTTCATCGACGTCCTGCTGGCGTTCCCGGGGCTGCTCCTCGCGCTGCTCGCCGTGTTTGCGTTGGGCGCCAGCCTGACGAACGCCATGATCGCGGTTGGGATCTCAGGCATCCCGCTGTTCGCCCGGGTGACCCGCGGCGAGGTGTTGACCGCGAAGGAGAATCTCTACGTCGAAGCGGCGCGGGCGTTGGGGGCGCCTGAACGGGTGATTCTCTGGGGGCACCTGTTGCCGAATATCATCGCGCCAAACATCGTCATTGCAACACTGCGAATCGGCACGTCGATCATCTTCGGCGCCAGCCTGTCGTTTCTCGGCCTCGGCGCGCAGGCTCCGACGCCCGAATGGGGGCTGATGCTGAGTCAGGGGCGCGGGTTCCTGGCGGTGGCCTGGTGGCAGAGTTTTGCGCCGGGTCTGGCGATCTTTCTGACCGTGATGGCGAGCAATCTGTTGGGAGACGGGGTGCGCGATGTCTTCGATCCGCGCATGTCCACATGAGGGATGATGCCATGTTCGAACTGGTCAAACGTTTGTGCGATCTTCCGGGGCCGACCGGCATGGAAGGCCCGGTTCAGGCCGTCATGCGCGAGCTGTGGGAGCCGCTCGCCACGCGGGTCTGGACGACCCCGATCGGCAACGTGCATGCGCACATCGGCGGCCGGGGTCCCAAGTTCCTGATTGCGGCGCATGCCGACGAGATTTGTTTGCTCGTGCGCGCGGTGACCGACGACGGGTTCTTGTGGCTGTCGACCGGTCAGGGCGAGCTGACCAACACCATGCCCAACCCGCTCGCGATCGGGCAGCCGGTGAACGTCCTCGGCCGTCACGGACCCGTGCCGGGGATCCTGGCGCGGGCGAGCGGTCACATTCTCAATGAAGAGGAGCGCCAGCGCGACCGGCTCGGGTGGCAGGACATCTTTGTCGAACTGGGTCTGCCGTCACGGGCGGCCGTCACGAAGGCCGGCATCATGATTGGCACACCGATCATCTTCGACGTGTCAACCCGCCGCCTTGGGGATCTGGTGGTCGGCAAGGCCATGGATGATCGGGCCGCCCTGGCGATCGCGACGGAAGTCGCGCGGCGCGTCGACCGGGCTTCGCTCCGCTACGAACTCCACCTTGTGTCCACGATTCAGGAGGAAGTGGGGCTCGTGGGCGCGGCCTCGGCAGCGGCGGGCTTCGACGCGGCCGTCGCGCTCGACGTCGGGTTGCTCGCCGACATTCCGACGATCCCCTTCGAGCGCTTCCCCGCAAGGCTCGGGGGCGGGCCCATGCTCGGGTATAAGGACGTGCGTGTCCACTATGACCGGCGTCTCACCGACGCGCTGTGGCGTACCGGCGAGCGGCGGGGGATTCCCATTCAGCCGTTGGTGTTCAGCCGCTACTCGAGCGATGCCGCCGCGTTCATGCAGAGCGGGATTCCTTCCGCGCTCGTGGCCTACGGCACGCGGTACACCCACAGCCCCTTCGAGATGGTCCACCTGCCCGATCTGGAGCAGACGGTCGAGTTGCTCACCGCGTACCTGACTGAGGAGGCGCCGTGAAGATCTGGATCGGGACCGACATGGAGGGAATCGCCGGCGTCATCGACCGCGAGCATACGGCCCGCGATGGCAGGGAACACGACCGGGCGCGCGGGTGGATGACCGACGAGGTGAACGCCGCCGTGGCCGGCTGCTTCGACGGTGGCGCGACGGCGGTGACGGTCACCGACGGGCACGGGACCTGCCGCAATATTCTCCCCGACCGACTCGATGCCCGGGCGCGGCTGGTGAACGGCCAGCTGTCGAGCCTCCCGCCGAGCATGGTCGCGGGACTCGACGCGAGTTTTCAGGCCGCCCTGCTGATCGGCTATCATGCCCGCGCGGGATTGCATCCCGGGGTCCTTGATCACACCGCGTGGTCGCAGACCGTTGCGGAGGTGCGGGTCAATGGGCGCCCGGCGGGTGAAGCTGAGTTGGACGCGGCCTACGCGGGGGAGTTTGGGATCCCGATGGTGCTGATCAGCGGCGACGACGTGCTCGCCGCCGATCTGGCGCAGTCGATGCCGAAGGTGCGGACGTTCGTCACGAAGCGCGCGCTCGGCCGGTTCCAGGCCGACACCCCGCATCCATCGGTGGTGTGCGCGGGACTACGTGAGGCGGCGCGCCAGGCCGTTGGGGCGGCCGGCGCGATCGCACCCTATGTGCCGTCACGACCGGTCACGCTGGAGCTCCAGTTTCACCACCCCATGTACACGGATCTTGCCGCGATGGTCCCGGGGTGTCGCAAGACCGGCACATGGTCGGCGGCGTTCACCGGTGAAACGTTCATGGCCGCGTTTGGCGCGTTCACGGCGATGTGCGGCGTCACCGGCATCGCGCACTACCAGCACCGCTAGCCTGCCGTGCGCACCCACATCCGCGGGCGGTACGTCATCGCGTACGACCGCGGTCACTGCATCATCCCGGGCGGCGAGGTCGTCTACGAAGACGACCGGGTCGTCTTTGTCGGCCGGCACTACGCGGGGCACGCGGACCGGACGATCGACGCCGGCGACTGTCTGGTGACGCCTGGTTTCGTCAACCTGCACGCCACTGTCAACGTCGACCTGCAACTGTTTCGAATCGACGTCGACGACGGCGGCTTCCCAAAGACTCGATCGTGGATTGAAGACGAAGGCGCTGAGGTGCTCGACGAGGCGCGGACCGAAGCCAGCGTGCGGTTCTCGATCGCATCGCTGATCAAGGGCGGCGCCACCACGTTTGGGGCCATTACGACGATGGCGCCCAAACGCTGGGACGATCCTCGATACGAGCCGGAGCTGATCGCCGAGGTCGCCGGGCAGATGGGCGCGCGGGCATATGTCGCGCACCAGGTGCGCGCCGTCGTGCCATACTCGGACGGCGTCGAACGCGGCCAGATCGCCGACGAGCCGCGCGCGCTCCGAGCCCTCGATCACGCCGTCGCGTTCGCGAAGCGCATTGACGGCTCGTTTGACGGGCGGATCCGCGGGTACATCTTCCCCTACACGCTCGATGCCTCGACGCCCGCGCTGCTCCAAGCGGGCAAAGCGGCGGCAGACGTCCTCGGCACGCATCTCCGCACGCATTTCTCCCAAAGCGTGACCGAGGTGCGCGAGATCATGCGGCGGTACGGCAAGACACCGGTGGACTATCTGGAGAGCCTCGACCTCCTCGATCGAAACGTGCTGCTGACCCACGCGCTCTACATCGCCGGCAACGGACCCTACGAGGATCCCGACGATCGTGACCTCAGCCGGCTGGCCGCGCGGGGCGTGTCGGTGTGCCATTGCCCGGCGGTCTACCTGCGACGCGGCGTCACGCTGAACTCCTTCAGCCGGTACCGGCGCGCGGGGATCACTATGGGGCTGGGCACCGACACCTTCCCGCAGGACATGATCGCGGAGATGAAGTGGGCGGCCGTCGGCTCCAAGACCGAAGAGCAGAGTGCGCTCGCCGGCGCGGCCACGGACATCTTCAACGCGGCTACGCTTGGGGGCGCGCACGCCCTGGGTCGCGATGATCTCGGGCGGCTGGCGCCCGGGGCAAAGGCCGACGTCGTGCTCGTGGACCTTCAGCAACTGCACATCGGGCCGGTGGCCGACCCCGTCAGGATCATGATCCACCACGCCAGCGCACGCGACATCCGCCAGGTCATCATCGACGGACGCACCGTGGTTGAGGGCGGCCGGCTGATCGGGGTCGATGAAGAGGCCCTAATCGCCGCGGCGCAGGCGCCCTATGACGCGTTCCGCGCCCAGTTCAGCCGCTGGGATCGAGGGCGCCGGCCGGCGGATGTCCTCTTTCCGCCGTCGTTCCCGCGCATCGGGCGGCGCGGCGGCGTCGGACCACGAAGATACTCATCAGGGGCGGCGACGTCGTCGCGTGGGCGCGCGGGCACCATGTGATCGAGGGCGGGGACGTGCTGCTGGACGGCGACCGGGTCGCGTTCGTTGGACGCCGATACGACGGGCCGGCGGATCGCGTGCTCGACGCTACGGGACGCTTGGTGTCCCCAGGTTTCGTCAACCTCCACTGCCAGGTCGACGCGTCGCACGGACCGCTCTGGTACGATGCACCGCGCCCCAACATCTACGCGCTCCAACCCGCCGCCTGGCTGCATGACCCCGACGAGACGCCGGTGCTGGCTCCCGAAGACATCAAGGCCGCCGCCCGGCTCGGGCTCGGCACCGCGCTCCGCTGCGGCGCCACCACAGTCGTCGGGATCAACACGATGGTCTTCAGACGGTGGGATGACGCGCCGGGGGAGCCCGACATCTTCGCCGATGTCGCCGGCGAGCTCGGCGTGCGCGCCTATCTCAGCCATCATTATCGGGCGGGCGTCGTGGCCGGGCCGGAGCCCCACATTGTCTGGAACCCGGAGGCCGGACGCCGGGGGCTGGATCGCGCGGTAAGGTTCATCACGCGCCTGCGACAGAGGGCAGATACTCGTGTTCAGGGCCTGCTGTTCCCCTACACGCTCGACACGAGCAGCGAGGCGCTGCTGCGCGAGACGCGGCAGGCGGCCACGCAGTACGGCGCCCGCATCCGCATGCACTTCGCGCAGTCGCGGTTCGAGGTCGAACAGGTGCGCGCCACGCATGGGACCGATCCGGTCTCGTTTCTCGAACGTATCGGATTCCTGGGGTCAGACCTGATTCTGACCCACGCGCTCCACATCGCCGAGGACTCGGACCGCGATCTCGACGTGCTCGCCGCGCACGGCGTCAGCGTCGCGCACTGCCCGGTGGTGATGCGTCGAACCGGGCAGCTGCTGCGGTCGTTCAGCCGCTACCGTCGCGCCGGCCTCACGTTGGGGTTGGGGACCGATACCTTCCCGCAAGACATGCTCGAGGAGATGCGGTGGGCCTCACTGGGTTCGAAGATCGCCGACCGCCACGCCGCGTCGGGGCTAGCGGCGGAGGTGTTCGAGGCCGCGACGATCGGGGGGGCGCAAGCGCTCGGGCGTGATGACCTGGGGCGGCTGGCGCCCGGCGCCAAGGCCGACGTCACCATTGTTGATCTGCGGAACATCCACATCGGCCCCGCCGACGATCCGATTCGCTCGCTGGTCCATTATGCGACCCCACGCGACGTCGAGCATGTGTTTGTTGACGGTGTCCAGGTTGTGGAGGGCGGCCGGGTCAAGAACCTCGATGAACGCTCAACATTGACGGCTATGGAGCAGGTCAATCAGAAGATGATTGACCTGCTGACGACATGGTCAGGCCAGACCGCCGATCGACTCTTCGGGCCCAGCCTGCCGGTTCGCTGACGCGGGGAATGCGCCGCTCCGGCCGGCCGTTCGGAGGAGTAACTCAAATCTCACGGTGGGGGTGGAAGATGCGTCTTGCCGCAATACTGCTCGTGCTGAGCTTCGTGCTGCTCATGCCATCCGGAGTGCGTGTGGCGACGGGTCAGAGTGACGTCGCGCCGATCCCGCAGGGGGCCCGGGGCCCGGCGATTCCCCAACCCAAAGGCTACCTGGTGAGGGAGATCAACAATGGGCTGTATTGGGTTACCGACGGTGCCTACCAGGTGATGTTCCTGACCACCGGCAGGGGCGTCATTGCCGTCGATGCCCCGCCGAATCTCGCGCAGAAATACCTGAAGGCGATCGCCGACGTGACCAGTGAGCGGGTGACGCACGTGATCTACAGCCACGCGCACGCCGACCACATCGGCGCCGCGAACATCTTCCCCAAGGGGGTCAAGATCATCGCGCATCGAGAAACCGCGGAATTATTAGCGCGCGCCAAAGATCCCAACCGACCCGTGCCGACGATCACGTTCACGAAGACCTACACGCTCAGGGTCGGAACGCAGACCCTCGTGCTCGATTACAAGGGTGTCAACCACGAGCCGGGCAACATCTTCATCTGGGCTCCGCGCCAGAAGGTGCTCATGTTGGTGGATGTGATCTTTCCCGGTTGGATCCCATTCATGAGTCTGGCGTTGGCCAAGGACGTCCCCGGGTTTCTCGCCGCGCATCGGCAGGCGTTGAGCTATCCTTTTGAAAGCTTCATCGGCGGGCACCTGGGGCGGCTTGGGACCCGTCGGGACGTCAGGACGCAAATAGACTACGTCGAGGACGTGAGGGCGAACGCCGGCAAGGCGTTGAAGACTGTCGACTTTATGGCGATCGCGAAGGAAACCGGGTTTGAGAACCCGTGGCTGCTGTTCGACCGCTACTTCACCGCGGTGTCCAAGGCCTGTGCCGAGATGACGATCCCGAAGTGGCGGGAGCGGCTTGGGGGTGCGGAT
>CBRGMJ010000016.1:0-10006 GCA_967797525.1 uncultured bacterium
TACTTCAGGTGTCCCCGATAGTAGGGCACTTCGTGTGAGATCCGGTCGATGATGACGGCGTACTGACGAGGGTCGTCGAGGCGCGTGCCACCGAGCTGACACAGTTCGGCTGTCACCCCATCCGCTCCGCGACGGTTGACCTCGTCGATGAACGCTGCGGGGAAGGACTCTTCTCGGCCGACCAGCAGGCCGATCTTTCGCGATCCAGGCATGCAGTGGCTCCTCCAGACCTACAGGTAGTGGGGGATCGCTTCCCGCCAGAGGGGCCAATCATGGGTATGGCCCCACCAGATCGCGAGTTCGTTTGCCACGTTTTTCGCGATGAGTGTCTCTGAGACGAGGCGGGTCGACCCCAACGCGATGTCGTGTTCACCGGAGAGCAGGACGATCTCCATCTGCCGCATCGGCGCAAGATAGGTTTCATCGATCAGGTTGGGCAGAAAGTCCGTGGGACAGTTGAAGTAGACGTTGTCGTCATAGTACCCGTTCATGAAGCCCTTGATGTCATACCGGCCCGAGAGTGCGACAAGTTTGCTCACCAGCGTGGGGTGCCGGAAGGCGAAGTTGACCGCGTGGTACGCGCCGAACGACGTGCCCGTGACCAGCAACGGTCCGGTATTGATCGTCCGAATGAACGGCAGGTATTCGTTGAGGATGTAGCGCTCGTAGTCCAGGTGGCGCAGCACGCGCTGGCGCGGCGGCACGGCACGGTTGTACCAGGATTCGGCGTCCACGCTGTCGGGGCAGAAGAGCTGGATCAACCCGCCGTCGAGCTTGGCCTCCAGGGCCGTGACCATGCCAAAGTCCTCATACTGGTAGAATCGCCCCATCGTGGTGGGACACACCAGCACCGGCGCGCCGCCATGACCAAACACCAGCGTCTCCATCGACCGGCCGAGGCTCGCGCTGACCCAGTGATGATATTCGCGGTTCATGACCGTTCGCCACACCTCATTCGCCGTTGTCTCTGCTTTCAGTTAGTACGACGCTTGAGAGGCGAGTTCCCACCACCTGCCGCGGACGCTATGATGCGAGCCCCAGCAGGCCGAGGCTGTCGCGATGGACGATGGCTTCCATCGCGTCGACGGGAATCGGCGGCAGGCCGATGACCTGGACAGCCTGGTTGACCGTCCGCAGGTGGTCGATCGTTTCCTTGGGCGTGGTGATGGGGAAGTCAGAGCCGAGCAGCAGTTTGTGGAGGACGTTCCACTCGGTGGCCAGCCGCATCGCATGATAGTAGGACCAGGGCCGGTAGAACTGAGCCGAGACATCGGCGTAGAGGTGCGGGTGCTTGCGGATCACCACGCAGGTATCTGCCTGCCACGGGTGGCCGATGTGGGCCATGATGATTCGTACCTCGGGGAACTCCATCGCGATTTCGTCCATCAGCAAGGGGTGCGCGTAGCGGATCGGCGCAGTACGCACCGGTGAGGTCCCCTGATGAAAGAGCATGGGGAGCCCGAGCGTCTGTGCTCGCGCATAGACTGCGCGTGCCTGCGGGCCGAGCGGGTCGAAGTTCTGATAGTTGGGCCCGAGCTTGATGCCCCGGAGCTTGAGATCGGAGACGCCACGATCGATCTCGTCCATGGCGTCGTGTTGTGCTGGATCGACCGAGAGGAAACCGATCAGCTTGTCGGGGTGGCCGCGGACAAACGCGGCGGTGTCGTCATTCGCGTTGGGGCGGGGGTCGCGCTCCACAAGATCCATGCGGCGGTGGCCGGGCCCGTACGCGATCGAAAAGACGATCGCGCGGTCGACGACCTTCATGGCGTCCATGTAGTCCTGCCAGGTGCAGGTCGCGCGGACGGCGCGATCGGGCCGCCACACGGCGTTCACGACCTCCTCGTTCTTGGGGACCACATCGCGATGCGTCGGGGTATGCGTGTGCACGTCGACGATCACCGGGGCATCACCTCGGACACGTCCATTCTCGCTGAGACTCGCGGGCGCCTTCCCCGGCAGGGTGCACCGCAGAGGCACCCGAAAGAGTGTGGCATGAAAATCACGCGCATCGAGACGATTCCCGTCAACGTGCCCATCGACGCCGGACGAGCCATCAAGGGCGGCGGCGGTGCGCATACGGAATCGCCGTTCTTGCTGGTCAAGGTGCACACCAACGCCGGTCTAACCGGTCTGGGCGAAGTGTCGTGCACCCCGGGCTGGAGCGGCGAGGATCAGGTGACCGCCGCGCACTTCATCCACACCATGATCGGCCCGCGGCTGATCGGCCAGGACCCCAGGGCCGTCGAGCGGTTGACCGCCGTGACCAGGCGCGCCGTCGCCGCCAACCCCTTCACCAAGTCGGCGATGGAGATGGCCCTGTGGGACATCCTCGGTAAGGCTGCGGGGCTGCCCGTCTACCGCCTGCTGGGCGGTCCGGTGCGTGACGCGGTGCCGACGAAGTTCTCGGTCTCCGGCCAAAAGCCTGAGCGCGCCGCAGAGATTGCCGCCTGGGCTGTCGCCCAGGGGTTCCGGGTGATGAAGGTCAAGGTCGGGGTCGAGCCTGAGGAAGACGTCGCGCGGGTGCGAGCGGTCCGAGAGGCGATCGGGCCCGACGTCCGGCTCGGCGTCGACGCCAACGGCGGATGGTCGCCGCGGATCGCGATTCAGACGATCAGACGGCTCTACGAGTTCAACATTATCTTTGCCGAGCAGCCGGTCCCGCCGGTCGACGTCGCCTGGCTTGCCGATGTCCGTCGCAACGTGCAGGTGCCGGTCATGGCGGACGAGAGTGTCTACACCCTGCAGGATGCGATGGCGGTAGTCCGCGCGGGTGCCGCCGACGTGCTCTCGGTCTACGTGGGCAAAGGCGGGGGCATTGGCCCGGCGCGCAAGATCGCCGCGGTGGCCGAAGCCGCGGGTCTCGTGTGTACCGTGGGCAGCAACCTGGAATTGGGGGTGGCCAGCGCCGCGATGATCCATCTGGCCATGGCCACGCCCGGCATCGGCGCCGAGGAATTCCCCTGCGATATCCTCGGGCCGTTCTTCAACGAAAGCGACCTGCTCAAAGAACCGCTGCCAATCAAGGCTGGTGAGGCGCGGCCGCACGAGAAGCCGGGACTGGGCGTGGAGCTCGACGATGAGAAGCTTGAGCGCTACCGGGTGAGGTAGGACAAGGTGGTTGAAGGCTTGGAATGCTCGCACTGCGGGCGCCGGTATGAGCTGGCCCCGATGTTCCGCGGCTGCCCGGCCTGTCGCGAGGGGGGCGTCGTCTCGCCCCTGTTTGTGCGTTACGCAACGGACAGCATTCACCAGGCGTGGCGGGAAGGCGCAGACTCCGGTTCGCGGATGTGGGACTATCGAGCCGCGCTGCCGCTGCCGCCCGGCGTCTCGCCGGTGACGCTGGGTGAGGGCAACACGCTGATGCTGCCGGTCGCGATGCCCGGTCTGCCGGAGGAGACGCATCTCAAGGTCGAGCTTCGCAACCCGACCGGGTCCTTCAAGGACCGGCTCAATAGCGTCGCGGTATCCATGGCCCGCCATCACGGCTTTCGCGGGATCGTCTGCTCATCCACGGGAAATCACGGCGCGTCGCTGGCGGCCTATGCGGACGCGGCTGGAATGCGGTGTGTCGTCCTGCTTCCCGAGGAGGCGCCTCCTCTGGCGGCGGAAGACGTGCGTCAATGCGGCGGGTTGCCGGTGATCACGCGGTGGGCCGATCGAGCGCAGTGGGTGACCTGGCTGGTGGAGCAGGCCGGGTTCGCGGTGTCGGGACGCAACTTCCCGCGCCCCTACGGTAACCCGTATGGTCTCGAAGGCTACAAGACGATCGCGTATGAGATCGTGCGCCAGCTGGGGCGCGTCCCCGGCACGGTCTTCATGCCGGTTGCCGGCGGAGACGGCATCTATGGGGTGTGGCGCGGGTTTGTCGATTTGCGCCGGGCCGGCATCATCCCTGCGCCGCCGCGGCTGATAGGGTGTCAGCCGCAGGTCTCAGCGTCGGTGTACCAAGCATTCGCGCGCGGCGCCACGCGCGTCGAGCCTGTAGACCTCAAGATCTCTCGGGCGCTGTCAGTCACCGATGAACGGGGCGGCGATCACGGACTGTGGGCGATCACCGAATCGGGCGGCGAGGCGCTCGCCCTGACCGAAGAGGAGATCGGTGAGGCCGTTGACGTGCTGGCCGGTCTCGGTGTCCACGCCGAGGCGGCGAGCGCGACCGCGTTCGCCGGGTTGCGGAATGCCGCCGGACGTGTGACCCCACCGGTCGTGTGCATCCTTACGGGACGGAGCGAGCGCTGGGAGATGCGCGCGAATGTCCGATCAAGCCTTCGACGCCCCGAAGACCTGCGAGACTGGCTGGGACGCGAATGGTTTGAGGTGCAACCGGTGAGTCGTTGATGCCAACGATCATTCATGCTGGAACGCTGATCGATGGAACGGGACGCGATCCGATCCACGAAACCGCGATCACCATCGACGGTGGGCGAATTATTGGAGTTGGCCGCGGTTCAGGGGCCCGCCACCGCGATGGTGATGACATCTGGGACTGCCGGCACCTCACACTCCTGCCGGGGTTCATCGATGCCCACGTACACCTCAACTTTAACGCGGGTCCGACGAACGAGGATGTCATCGAGACGCTCGCGCGAGAGACCGAGGCCCAGTTGGCCCTGCGGGCGATTGCCAACGCGCAGGACGCCCTTCGCGCGGGCGTCACGACGGTCCGCGATTGCGGCGGGCGGGGATTGGTCACGTTCAGCGTCCGTGACGCCGTCGCCGGCGGACTTGTGACCGGCCCGCGCATCCTGGTGTGCGGCATGCCGATCACGACGACGCTTGGGCACTGCCACTACTGTGGTCTCATTGCCGACGGCACCGACGCGGCTCGCTCGGCCGCCCAGACGATGTGCGAGGCCGGCGCCGACTTCGTGAAAGTCATGGCCTGCGGCGGCATGATGACGGCCACGTCCGATCCGTTGCGCCCGCAGTATTCACTCGAGTCGCTGCAGGCGATCGTCGGGGTCGCGCGCGGGTTCCGGCGGCCGGTCGCGGCGCACGCGCTGAACACTGAAACGATACGCCGCGCCGTCGACGCCGGCGTCGATACCATCGAACACTGTCTCTGGCAGGCGGCCGACTGGAGCTTCGACCCTGATGAGGAGGTCATTACCAAGATCGCCTCGCGGCGAATCTACGTGGGCTCGACAGCGTCGGGGATGGTGCGGCGCCTGATGCCCGATCCGGCCGACACGCCTGACGTGCAGGCGGAGAAACGCGCGGCCTTCGCCAAGCGCTTCCAGGGCGAGCGGCTCATGCGGTCGATGGGCGTGCCACTGCTGATCCATACCGATGCCGGCGTGCGCCATACGCCGTTTCGTGAGTTCGGGCAGGCCATCGAGTGCGGGGCCGCGGGAATCGGGCTCACCCCGGTCGAGGCCATCCGAGCCGTCACCCAGATACCGGCCGAGGCCCTCGGGCTCGGGCATGACCTCGGGACGATCGAACCCGGGAAACGCGCCGACCTGATCGCGGTGGAGGGCGATGTGACAACCGACCTGACCGCGGTGCGGCGGGTCCGCGGTGTGTGGCGCGACGGCCGGATGGTGGTGGCCGACGGCAGCCTGACCGTCGGACGTCCATCGGGATGACACAGACGCTGCGCGAGGTTTCCGTGTCCGGCTCTCGCTACGAGATGGGCCGTCAGCACGGGGAGGCATGTGCGGATGTGATCCGGCGGGTGCTGGCGGGGCGTGCGGCGATTATCCAGCGCGCCACCGGGATGCCGGCCGCCCAGGCCGTCGACGCGGGGCTTCGCTATCTTCCTCCGGTCGCCGGACGGTTTCCGCACTTCATTGAAGAGGTGAAAGGCATCGCGGACGGCGCGCGGGTGGCGTTTGCCGAGGCGTTCTTCATCCAGGTCGCGACCGAACTCGGTTTCAACACCGAGGGGTGTACGACGCTCGCCCTACGCGCGCCCGATGGGCACTGGGTCGTCGCGCAGAATTGGGATACGCCACAAGACGTTGATGGGATGCAAATCGTGCTGCGCGTGCGGCCAGACGACGCGCCCGAAGCCGTCATGTTCACGTACGCGGGCGTCATCGGCTATATGGGGATCAATCGCCGGGGTGTCTGCCATGTCGCCAGCCAGTTGATGTCCCCCGACTGGCGGGTCGGCGTCACGCACTACTGGGTCAAACGGCGTTTCCTCGAGCTCGACTCGGTCGGCGCCTGTCTCGACGTGGTACGCGAGGTCCCGATCTCGTCTTCCGGTTCGTACATGTTGGGTGATCCGTCGAGGGCGGTCGTCGTCGAGTGGCTACCGTCCGGCGTCAGCGTCCGTGAGGGCAACCATCTCGCGCATACCAACCACATCCTTGATCCATCGCTGCGGCACCTCGAACGGTATCACGACGCGCTACCCGACAGCCCGATCCGTCTCGAGCGTCTCCACCAGCTCATAAACGGAGCGTTGGGAAGCGGTACCGGCGACGCGCTCGCGACGGCAAAGACCATGCTCGCTGATCACGCCGGTCATCCGGCCGGTATCTGCCGCCACGGCGGATCCCAGAACCTGCACACTCGAGCGTCAGTCATCTTCGAGCCGTCAAAAGCGACGATGCATTTGGCGTACGGCAACCCGTGCAGGACGCCCTATCAGACGTACGTGGCTTGAGTTCGTCCGAGCCCGAGACTATGGAACTCCCATCGACCGCACGACGACTGGTGGGCGCGGTGGACGCGGATCGCCTGCGGGATCTCACCATGGAACTCGTGCGGATCCCGTCCTGGCCCGGTGAGGAGCGCGCCGTGGCAGAACGCTACGCCGCGATGCTCGATCAGGCGGGTCTGGCGGTCTCGTGGGACACGTCGTGCCCCGAGAGTCCCAGTGTCATCGGCACGTGGACCGCGCCGCAGCCCGGTCCCGTGTTGCAGCTTGACGGTCACACCGACACTATACCTGTTGAACACCCAACGCCTCGCGTCGAAGAGGGCGTGTTGTACGGGCGTGGCTCCGCCGATATGAAGTGTGGTCTCGCCGCCATCGCGGAGGTCTGCGGCATTCTGACCGCTTCGGGGCTCCCGCTCCGCGGCCGGTTGCTCGTCACGGCGCACGGACAGCACGAGAAGCCTGCGCCCGGCCGGCGCCTGCACGAGCCGTTGTTGCGTCTGTTCGAGAAAGGGATCAAGGGGGACGTCTGCATCATCCCCGAAGGCCCCGAGCACGAGCTCGCCATCGCGGGGAAGGGGCTGTTCATCTGGGAGATCACCTTTTCACGAGACGGCGAACCGATCCACGAAGTGCGCGCCGCCGGGAGCATCCCCAACCCGATCATGGCGGCGCATCGCTTCATCTCGTTACTCAGCGAGCGGGCGCGCGCCTGGACGCTCACCGATCCGTACGTGGGTCCCGAATACTTCTTTGTCGGAGAGCTTCGGGGCGGCGATCTCTACAACTCGATCCCGACGTCGTGCTACGTGCAGGGCGTGCGACGGTATCCGTTCGGGCGTACGTTCGAGCAGGCGCGGGTGGATTTCGACGAGGTGGCCGCGCAGATCGCGCGGGAGACCGGACTCAACGTTGATCTGCACATCATGAAGAGCGGCCAGCCCTACAAGTTGGCTGAAGACGACCCGGTCGTGCGCGCGGTGCGGTGGGGGTATCAGATGGTCACCGGCCGGGAGATGCCCCTCGCCGGTCTGCGTCTCTCAGGCGACGTGTCGCAGTTCAACAACGACGGCCACATCCCGGCCGTCTACTGCGGTCTCGACGGCGACCGCGGGCACGCCACGCCCGAGTACGCGAGACTCGACGAGATCGTCAGAGGTACCAAAGGACTGCTGCTGGCCAGCCTGCACTACCTCAGCGGAAGCGCCGAGGCGGGCTAGCGCCCGGGCTAGTTGCCGCCGCGCAACCGGGGATCGAGCGCGTCGCGCAGCGCGTCGCCCAACAGGTTGATCCCAAGCACGGTC
The DNA here is from genome assembly GCA_967797525.1 of uncultured bacterium. Taxonomy (GTDB): domain Bacteria; phylum Sysuimicrobiota; class Sysuimicrobiia; order Sysuimicrobiales; family Humicultoraceae; genus JBGPNN01. The sequence continues at coordinate 7,918 of CBRGMJ010000016.1, forward strand.
AGACTGATCGCGAGCCCCGGGAAGAGCGTGATCCACGGAGCGTTCTGGAGATACTGGCGACCTTCCGCCAGGATGTTTCCCCACGTAGGCTCGATGGGTGACGGCCCGACGCCCAAGAAGCTCAGACCGGCCTCGGCGAGGATCGCGTAGGCAAACGTGATGCTCACCTGCACCAGCAATGGCGCCAGCGTATTCGGGAAGATGTGACGCGCGAGGATGCGGCCGGCGCCTCCGCCCAGGGCCTCGATCGCCTGCACGTACTCGAGATGGCGGACCGTCAATACGGCGGCCCGCGCGACCCGCGCGATACGCGGCGTGTACACGAGCGTGAGCGCGATGACCACGTTGATCGCGCTGGGTCCGGTGGCGGCCACGATGGCCAGCGCGAGCAAAATGGCCGGGAAGGCCATCATACCGTCCATGACCCGCATCAAGACCGCGTCGAGTCGCGGGAGATAGCCTGACGTCAGCCCGAGCAGCAGCCCGAACAGCGCAGAGGCCATCGCCACAAGTCCCCCGACCCACAGTGAGGTGCGGCCGCCGTAGAGGATGCGGCTGAAGACGTCACGGCCCAGGTGATCCGTGCCGAAGAAGTGCAGGCTGCTGGGCGCGCTCAAACGGTCCGGGACCGCCAGTTTCTTCGGTGGGAAGGTGGCCAGCACAGGCGCGGCCAGGGCGGCCGCCGTGATCACCAACAGGACGAACACGCCAACCATCCCCAGCTTACGCCGCCTGAGCTCTCGCCAGAGCCTCCGCATCTTACGCGTACCTGATGCGCGGGTCGACCAATAGGTACATCAGGTCGAGCAGCAGGTTGATGGCGACGTTGACGACGGCAGCGAGCAACAGGACACCCTGGATGATGGGGTAGTCGCGGCGCGAGACTGAGTTCACCACGAGCAGGCCGACGCCGGGTATCGCAAACACCGTCTCCGCCACCGTCGCGCCGCCCAGCAGGCCGGCGACCGACAGCCCGATCACTGTGAGGATCGGCACCATCGCGTTTTTCAGCGCGTGCCGGTAGGTGACCAGCCGCGGTGTCGCGCCTTTCGCCCGCGCCGTGCGGACGTAGTCCTGCCCGAGCACTTCAAGCATCGCCGATCGCGTCATCCGTGCGATCAGCGCGGAATGAATCAACCCCAGCGACACCGCCGGCATCAGCAGATGCCGGAAGGTGGCCAGATGTCCTTCCGCGAGCGAGAGATACCCTGAGCTTGGAAGCCAGTGCAAGTGCACGGCGAACAGGATGATCAGGTTGAGCCCCAACCAGAACTCCGGGACGGAGACGGCAGCGAGCGTGATGAACGTGAACGACTGATCAATCCATGAGCCGCGGCGCAACGCGGATACCACACCAGTTGGAATACCCACACCCAGGGCGACCGTCTCAGCGAGGAGCATGAGCAGCAAGGTGGGTTCGAGACGTTCGAATACCGCAGCAGTAACAGGCTTGTGGATGAAGACGGAATCGCCGAGGTTGCCGCGCACGGCTAGGGCGACCCAGCGGATATACTGCTCGGGAAGAGGACGGTCCAGCCCCAGTCGCCTGCGCATGGCCTGGATATCCTCTTCCCGCGCTTCAAGACCCAGCATCGCGCCCGCCGGGTCACCCGGCACCAGCCGCGTGACGACGAACGAGATCACGCTGACGACGCCGAGCACGATCACCAGCGCCGCCAGGCGGCGCACGAGGTACTGCGACACGCGGGCGAGCTACGCGATCGCGGGCATCAAGATGCCCTGCATCACTCCACCGTGACGCCCCAAAACGAGGGCAGGAAGTACTTCTGCACATTCTTCACGTTCGACCGCCAGCCGCGAAGCGAGAAGTAGTCGCCCAGCTTGATGCTGGTCACCTGCTCATAGAACACGCGCTGGACGTTGTCAAACGCGGCCTTGCGATCCTTGGGGTTCGCGCTGGCGTTCATCGCGTCGAGATACCGATCCATTTCAGGGTTGGCGAACCAGCCCCAGTTGCCCGACTGCGAGTGGTAGTTCTGCGCGAAGATCGACGGGTCGGGCAGCCCACCCCACGACGTGATCAGCATGTGCCATTGATCCCGCCGGCCGCGGCGCCCCACCATGGTAG
>CBRGMJ010000017.1:0-9884 GCA_967797525.1 uncultured bacterium
CAAACCTCAATGGAACGCGTTCCTCCCTCTCTACGCATGAAGGGTCTCGGCGGTTCGCCGGGTCCCTTCTCACCGTAGTCCAGCGGATTGGTGGTGACGATTGTGCCGGTCACCTCCGCGGCGTGATACAGGTCACAGCGCGCCGAGCGGAGAACGAGCCTACCGGATCTCGGGAGGCTCCCGCCGCATGGCCTATGATCTGGTTGTCGCCAACGGTCTGCTGGTGACGTCACAGGGCACGTTTCCAGGCAGCCTGGGCGTCAATGACGGACGCATCGCGTTGATTGCACGGACGCCTCTCGAAGGCCGTGAGGTCGTCGACGCGCGGGGCTTGGTTGTGTTGCCCGGTGCGGTGGACCTCCACGTGCACTTCAACGAGCCGGGACGCACCGACTGGGAAGGCTGGAGGCCTGGCAGCCGGGCGGCCGCGGTTGGAGGCGTGACGACGGTCGTCGAGATGCCTCTCAACTGCCTGCCTCCCGTGACGACCACCGCGGCTCTCGAAGCCAAGACGGCCGCCGCATCAGGACAGTCGATGGTCGACTATGCCCTCTGGGCCGGCCTCATCACGGACAATCTGCGTGAACTTCCGGACCTGGCCCGCGCGGGAGTCGTCGGGTTCAAGGCCTTCATGAGCCACAGCAGCACCACAGAGTTCACACATGTCGAAGACGGTGTGCTGTTTGAGGGTCTCGGACGGATCAGGGACCTGGGGCACTTCCTGGCTGTCCACGCCGAGAGCAACGCGATCACCCAGCATCGGACGACGTGTTTGCAGGCGCAGGGACGTCGGGACAGGCGGGCGTGGGCAGAGGCCCGCCCCCCGGTCGCGGAACTCGAGGCCATTCACCGAGTGCTCTTCCTCGCACGTGAGGCTCGGTGCCGGCTGCACATCGTCCACATGAGCCTGCCGGAGGGCGCGGAGCTGATCGCTGCCGCGCGCGCGGCTGGTCAGGCGGTCACCGTCGAGACGTGCGGGCACTACTTAGCCCTCACCGACGACGATCTCGATCGACTTGGTCCGGTGGCCAAGTGCGCGCCGCCGCTGCGCGACCACGCGCGTCAGGACGGCCTTTGGAAGGCGGTGCTCGGCGGCCAGATCGATTGCATTACGTCAGATCACTCTCCTTGTCCCACCGACGACAAGGTTCGCGGGATCGATGATATCTGGGCGGCGTGGGGCGGGATCACTGGGATCCAAACCCTCGTCCCGCTGGTACTGACCGAGGGCGTGCACCGGCGTGGCATGTCCATGGAACGCTTCACGGCTTTGATGGCGACGAATCCGGCGAAGATTGCCGGGCTGTGGCCCCGCAAGGGCTCGATCCAGGTTGGGGCCGACGCCGACCTTGTTCTTGCAGACCTGCAACGCCCCTGGCGCGTTGAGGCCGAATGGCTCTGTTCCCGGCACCGTCATTCACCTTTCATTGGTAGGTCCATGGTCGGATGGATTCACCGCGTGATCCTCCGGGGGCAGACGATTGCCTTCGATGGGCAGGTCATGGGAGAGCCTCGTGGGTCGTGGCTCAGGGCCCGCACGTGAACGGGGTCACTCCGCGGGCCCCCGAGGCCGGTCTACTCATCCGGGGGGCCAACATCCTGACCTGTGACGACGCCGATACCCGATATTCCGAGGGCGACATTCTGGTCGAGGACGGCCGGATCACCGCGGTCGGCCGTTCGCTGCCTGCGCCGGCTGGCGTCCGGGTCATCGACGGACGCGACCGTCTGGCGATTCCCGGTCTGGTCAATGCCCACATGCACTCCGACGAGACCTTGTTTCGGGGCCGGCTGGACAACCTGCCGCTCGAAGTCTGGATGCTGTACTCACTGCCGCCGCTCGGGTACGGGCCGGTCTCCTCCCGGCTGATCTACCTGCGGACCCTCCTCGCCGCGACAGAGTCACTGCTCTCAGGAACGACGACGATTCAGGACGATGTCTCAGAAGCGCCCCGCGCGACGATGGATGGCAGCGAGGCGGTCCTACAGGCGTATCTGGATGCCGGCATTCGGGCGACCGTGGCCTGCAACATGACAGACAAGCCCTATCCTGAGAAGCTGCCCTACGTAGCGGACATGCTCCCGCCGTGGGCGGTGGACGAGATGCGGCGGACGTCTCCGCAGACGACCGCAGAACTCGTTGCCTTGGCCGAAGGCCTGCTGCGGAACTGGCACGGTCGGGATGGGCGCATTCGCATCGCACTTTCGGCGTCGGCGCCCCAGCGGTGTACCGAGCCGCTGATACTCGCGCTGGACGACCTTTCCCGCCGGTGGCAGACGCCGCTGCTAACCCACGTGCTCGAAACGAAAGTGCAGGTGGTGACCGGCCGGGAGTTCTACGGCCGCACCATCGTCGAGTACATCCGCGACCTCGGCATACTCTGCGAGCGCATGACGATCGCGCACGGTATCTGGTTGACCGACCCCGACATCGCCAGTCTGGCGGTGGCGCGGACTGCCGTGGCCCACAACCCAGTGAGCAACCTCAAGTTGGGCAGCGGACTCATGCGTCTTGACGCACTGCAGCGGGCTGGCGTGCAAATCTGTCTGGGGACGGACGGCTCAAGCAGCAATGATACCTTCAACATGTTCGAGGTCATGAAATGCGCAGGGCTGCTGCATAAGATCGCCCACCCGGTTGCGCAGACCTGGCCGTCGGCGCGCGATGTCCTTCGCATGAGCCTTCGGGGCGGCGCCCGGAGCACGCTGCTGCAAGGGCAGATCGGCGTCCTGGCGCCGGGATACCAGGCGGACATCGTGCTGTTGCGCCTGAACGCGCCGCCGTTCGTACCGCTTCACGACCCGGTGAACCAGCTCGTCTATTGCGAATCCGGGCGGGAGGTGGAGACGGTCCTGGTGGGTGGACGCGTCGTCGTAGAGGACGGGACGATGACCACGGTCGACGTCACCGACGTCTACGCAGAGGTTGCCACCCTGATGCCGGAGTTCATGCAGATGGTTGATCGCGCCTATGCGGTGAGCCGGCGCCTGGAGCCGGTGTTGTGGCGCGTCTACGAGCAGTGTCACCGCGACCTGCCGGGAACCAATCGATTTGCCACACCGCCGCAGGAGTGGGCGTGGCCGGTGAGGGGGGAGTCGACTGGACACCGGTAAGGCCGTGCGGCTGGCCAGCATCCTGGGTCGCGACGGCCGGACGTTCATCGGCGCGATGGATGTCTCCATTCCCAGAGGGGTGCTTCAGGGTTTGGTCGACCCGCAGGCCGTGGCCGCTATGTTCGTTGATGCCGGCGCCAATGCCCTCCTGTTGCATGAGGGTCTGGTAGATGTCTGCCTCCCGGCGTTCGCGGGCCGCGCAGGACTGATTATCAAGCTGACCACGGCATCGTGGGAAGCCGAAGACCCGACGCGCCGGGTGCAGGTGACCTCCGTGCGCCGCGCCGCGGCCCTCGGCGCGGCGGCTGTCGCGGTCAACTGCTTTCTTGGCGTCGCGCACGACGGTGACCTGTTGACCCAACTCGGTCGCATCGCCGAGGACTGCCACATCCACGGTATGCCGCTGATCCCGTTGATCAATCCACGCCCGGCCGACGCGTTCGACCCCGAGCGTGTCGCGTACGTCTGTCGGGTCGGCGCCGAGTTGGGCGGCGATGTGGTGAAGAGCGACTATCCCGGCACGCCGGAAGCTTTCGCGCGAGCCGTGGGCGTCTGCCCGCGTCCGGTCATCATAGAAGAGAGTCCGCTCCCCATGACGCCCGAAGGAACGCTGCGGACCGTCGAAGGCGTGCTGCGTGCGGGAGGCGCCGGCGTGATGTTCGCCAACCGCATTTGGGATGCTCCACGGCCGCGCGTGCTCGCGCGTGCCGTTGCCGGAATGGTGCACGAGCAGTGGTCGCTTGGGCAAGCTATCGACTATGTCGGACCCTGAGCCGGTTCCGTCGCTGTATACTGTTGGTTTGCTATGCACTGTTACTATTGTGATCAGATCGTTGCCGCAGATCCCGCCTATGATCCTCGCCTGGCGGAGTTCGATCTAGGCTCCGAAGCGCCACGATGCGCCTGGCACTGGCGGTTTGTGTGCGATCACTGCGGGGAACCGGGTCACTTCGCTTCGCGGTTCTTTTGCCCGCGATCCGGCCGGTTGCTCTGTCGGAACCTGGGGCGAGTTGAGTCCGAGACCGGCGATTTTTGGAACTGGCACTATTGGTATGTTCTCGAGTGCCCCGATTGCGGCGAGCGTCATCCCGGACTCGACCGCGCCGAATTCACGGGCTCGCATCCCTGGCAACTCGAACGCGAAGCGGGCGCCGCTCGCCGGTGGGTATCATCGGAGCCGCACGTGATCCGCTATCCATCAAGACGGCTACCGCGGGTCGATCTCGATCGGGTGACCGACGCAGACATCAGCGCCACCTGGAGCGCGAACGCCGACCTCTGGGATGCAGGCTATGACGAATGGGGCGACGAGAACCGGAGGTACCTCAGCGACCCGGTACTGCTGGCGCTGCTGGGCAACGTGCGCGGGCAGCGCGTGCTCGATGCGGGCAGCGGCGCAGGGTATCTGGCGCGTACGATGGCGAAGCGCGGCGCGCGCGTGGTGGCCGTCGAAAACGCCGGCCGCTTTCACGAACTCGCGGTCGCCTACCAGCAGCGCGAACCCATCGACGTCGAGTTTCACCACGCCTCGATTTCGTCGATGCCGTTCCTACCCACCGAGAGTGTCGACGCCGCCGTAGCCAACTACGTCCTGATGGACGTCCGTCATTACGAGGCGGCCGTGGCTGAGATTGCGCGCGTGCTCAAACCCGGCGGACGGTTCGTGTGCGCGCTCACACGCTGGAGCCTGGATGGTCGCTGGCACTTGCCTGCTGCGGATTCACCCCGGATCGAAGACCGCGCGTCCTGGATGGACGACGACTACTTCATCCGGCGCGCCGGCTACATCCAGTGGGGACCGTTCAAACCGTTCTTGAGTTTTCACCGGCCGCTGCGCGACTATGTTGCGGCCTGCCGGACAGCGGGATTGGAGTTGCGCGATCTTGATGAACCGGAACTCACGGAGGAAGGCGTACGGACGCTCCACCCGGTCCGCGCGCAGCACTACCGCCGGGTGTCGTTTGCCTACATCCTGAAGTTCGTCAAGACGTGACGGAACGAGAAATCAACTGGCGATAGATACCCCGCCAGGTCACCTCGATGTAATCGATCAGTCGTCCCGCCGCCTTGAGCCGCGACCGGTGTGTGCGGGCGAAGGCCTCGACCGCGGTCATCGGATCCGAGTCGGTTTCATAGAGCGCCAGGTACGTCGGGCGTGGATCGGCAGGCGCGCCAACGGCGTCTGCCTCCGTGGGGGCCGCCGCACCCGTCAGCGATCCGGCTGCGACCGCTGCGAAACGGTAGGCGCTCGTAAAGAGCTTTGTGTCGAGCACGTCGGGCACGTGGACATCGTTGTACCAGCGATTGAAGTCATCCACGCGGGCGGCGTCCGCGCTGCGGGCCTCGATCACGAAAATGCCCACGACGCCTCCCCGGCCGGTTCGCGGCGTCGAGAACGCGCGGCCGATGCGCTTCCACGACTCGGCCTTCACGATGTGCAGCGCGGGGTGAAAACCGTCCCCGTCGGTGAGACGCCGGCGGGTCCGCGCGACGTGGCGGGCCACCTCGTCTAAGTCGTCCCACGCCAATTCGTGGATGGCCAGGTACCCCGGGCCGGCGTCAGTAGGGTCGGCGTTCTGATACCGGACTACGCGCGAGACCATGCCGGATGAGAGGACCTCGGGCGTGTGGACCCCGTCATACCATTCATTGAAGGACGCGTCCTGGGTGGGGTCCGTGCAGTTGGTGCGGACCACTCGAATCGCGCTCGGAAAACGCCCTTCCATGATCGGTCAGGCCGTCGCAGGAGCGTGCCGTAGGTATGAGTCGCGAGCGGCGTCGACCCCGGTGCCTCGCGGCACCGCGACCCCGCGGCTGCGCAGGACGTGTTCGAGTCCGCCGAGCACCGGGAGCACCACGCGAAGGTCCGCGTTGTACCCCATCGTCCCGATCCGCCAGATCTTCCCGCGGATCGGGCCAAACGACGTAGCGATCTCGATGCCAAACTCGTCGAGCAGCTGCAGCCGGGTGGGCTCGTCGTCGACGCCGTCTGGGATACGCACGGCGGTGATCATCGGCAGCCGGCGCTGCGCGTCACCAAACAGGTCCAGCCCCATCGCCGCCAGCCCCACTTTGAGCGCGTCTCCGGCGCGCCGGTGGCGCGCGTATCGTTGCTCGAGCCCTTCGTCCAGGATCAGCCGCAGCGCCTCGCGCAGACCATACGTCATGCTGGTCGGCAGCGTGTGATGGTTCAGGCGCTCGGGGCTCCAGTACCGCTGCAATTGCGTCAGGTCGAAGTAGTTGCTGACGACCGGCGTCTTGCGGGCGGCCATCGCGGTCTCGGCGCGGTCATTGTACGTGATCGGCGACATCCCCGACGGCATCCCGACACACTTCTGCCCGCCGGCGAAGCATACGTCGATCTGCCACGCATCGGTCTCGACCGGCAGGCCGCCAAGTGTGACCACCGCGTCGACGGCCAGCACCGCGCCCCGGTCACGGCAGATCCGGCCGATCTCATCCAGCGGCTGCCACATGCCCGTCGACGTCTCGCCGTGCACCATGCACACGATCTTTGCCGGCTCGCGGCGCAAGGCGTCGGCGACGGCCTGCGGATCGATCGTCCGACCCCATTCGGCGCGCACCTGAGCGACTTTGGCGCCGTAGCGTGACGCGATGTCGACGAAGAGGTCGCCGAAACGCCCGCAGTTCCCAACCAGCACGCGGTCGCCCGGTTCGATCAGTGAGGCGAGCCCCGCTTCCATGGCGGCACGCCCCGTGCCTGAGATGGCGAACGTCCGCTGATTCGCCGTGCGGAAAGTCGCGCGGCCGAGGGTCATCACCTCGTTCATGATGCCGGTGAAGGCCGGATCGAATTGGCCGAGCACGGGCGCGGTCATCGCCCGCAGCACGCGAGGGTCGGGGTTGGTCGGCCCCGTGCCGCACAGCAGCCGGGTTGGGGGATTGAGGTCGCCGATCATAGCCTAGACGTTAGGCGCCCGGGTCTCGACACCCTTCAGGAACTCACCTAGCACCTGCAGGTAGCGCTCGGGTTCCTCCGCGTGGGCGAGATGCGAGCTGTGCTCAAACACGACCCACACGGAGCCCTTGATGCCACGGTGGACGGTCCCGGCGATCTCGGGTGTCGCTTCGTCGTGGCGACCCGAGGTGACCAGGGTGGGGATGCGGATTTCGCCGAGGCGGTGGGTGATGTCCCAGTCTTTGATCACGCCGATGACGTGGAATTCGCTTGGACCATTCATCGTGTTGTAGACTTCCGGGTTCCCCCCGAGCTTTTCAATCGCCCGCATGAGAAACGCGGGCCAGGGGTCGAGACGGCACACGTGACGGCGATAGAAGACGAGCATAGCCTCCTCGTAGGCGGGATCGTCGGTCGTGCCGGCCTGCTCGTGCTTTGACAGCGTCTGCTGTACGGCCAGCGGGAGATCCATCCGCAGCCGGTTCGCTTCTGCGACCCACTGGCGCATGCTGGCCGGAGAGCTGGCGACAGTGAGGCTGACCAACCCACTGGGCTGCGTCAGGGCATACTGCATCGCCAGCATCCCGCCCCACGACTGGCCGAGCAGGTGACAGCGATCGAGACCGAGGGCGCGGCGGACCACTCCGACTTCTTCGACGAACAGGTCGACGGTCCACATCGACGGATTGCGGGGTTGATCCGAACTTCCGCACCCGAGTTGGTCGTAGAAGATGACGCGGCGTCCGGTCGCGGCGATTGCTTCGAGCGGCTCGAGGTAGTCGTGGGGCACGCCCGGACCGCCGTGTAGGCACAGCAATGGGAATCTGCCCGGTTGTTCGCGCTCCCCCACGATGCGATACCAGACCTTGTGACCGCGGAAAGGGACGGTGCCTTCCGTCGCGCGGGTTGCCGCGTCCATGCGGCGCCTCCTCAGGAGTGGCTACCAGCCGTTCTGGTTGCGCAGCCAGGTGATCTGACCGGTGTGGTGGCGGCCGTGCCACGCGTAGTAGGGCAACACCGCGCTCAGGGTGACCGTCACCCCGGTTTCAGGATGGACGAACGCGCGCGCGAATTGCTCGTCTGACATGCCGCGCAGCAGGTCCACCCAGCACGCGTGGAGCCCATCCAGCAGCCGGAGTGGCGAGCGGACGTCGCCGGTGCGGGCGTCGTCGAGCGCCGCCCAACGTCCTTCGTCGTACGCCTTGATCGTCGGCCGGTCTTCTGTGAGCGTCCACTTGAACCGGATGTAGCTGTGGACATGGCTGTGGGTCACGTGGTGGACGATTTGCCGGATGGTCCAGTTCTTGTACCGGGTGTCGATTTGCTGCGCAGACAAGCCCGAGACGGCCTGCCGCAGCGCGGCGGGGGCGCCTTCGATCGCGGCGATGAACTCGTCGCGTCGCTCAGGTCCGTAGTCTTCCTCGGGCTCATAAGGTCCCGCTGGATACTGGGGTGCAGTCATGACAGGGTGCTGTTGCCAACAGTATTCGACGTCGGGTTCGGACTCGGGGGGCGGGCTGACCCCAAAACGGACGGCCTTGAACCCGTGTTTCTCGTAGAAGGCCCGGGCCCTGGTGTTCTTGACGTGGGTGTGGAGCCGCAGCCGGCTGGGGGAGAGCTCACGCGCTTTCTGCAGGAGCGCGGCGCCGATGCCCTGCCGCTGCAGATCCGCAGCCACGTAGAAGCGGTCGACGTAGTCGTCCTGGATCGCCAGCAGGCCCACGATGCGCCCCCCCGCCTCAGCGAGCCAGACGTCGTGCTGCGCGGCGACCATGTCTCGGAAGAACGCCGTTTCCAGCTGCAACGTGTAGTGGCGGTGTAGGGACGCGACATAGGGGTCTGAATCCCGGCTGGCGCGCCACACCGCCACGGTCTCCTCGAGATCCTCCGGCCGGTATCGCCTCATGTGGATACTGCCGGTCATGGTGTGTCAGGCGCGCTGATCGCTCGCAGATACCGCTCAGCTGATCGTCTCACCGAGGCTTTTCCGTCACCGTCGACGATCGCGTCCCACCATGCGCCGTAGAGTCGTGTGAAAGGGAACGGTTCCACAGACGTGAGAATGCGTCTCACGGCGGATGCCGACAACGGAATGTAGTTTGGGAAACTTCGCATGAAGCTCACGTAGCGACGGTCTTGCACGACTTGAATGATGTCGCCTGCCAGGAGTGATCCGTGGCCCTTCTCACCGTCCGCCCAGTGAAGAACGGTGCCGCCCGCAAAGTGACCCCCGCATCGAATGAGTGTCAGGCCGCCGAACAGCCGATGGGCGTCGCCGTCCCAAACGGCGATTTCCGACGAGCGTCGCATCACCCATTGCTGGTCGGCCGCGTGGAGGTAGATTGGTACGCCGCCGAATCGCTCACTCCATTCGACCATAGAGGAGTAGAAGTGGGGGTGCGAGATCGCGATGGCGGATAGTCCTCCGTACGCCTTGATCTCATGCACCGTCGCGTCATCGATCAGCGATATGCAATCCCAGAGGATGTTTCCCGCTGATGTTTGCACCAGCAACGCTCGCTGCCCGATGCCGAACTTCGGCGTTGAACCGATGCCGACGATTCGATCTCCCTGAGGCGTGACGCGATTGTGGTGTGAGCGCTGCAAATCGGCGAGTGTCGTCCACTCCTGACCGTTCCAGTTCACAAACTGCCGGTCGTCATCGCAAATGGTGCAACTGCCGGGTGGTTCGGCGCTATCTGGATATTGCGTGCCGCAAGCGGTGCAAACATATCGCGACATGGTGCCTCGTCCTCCGCTCATGCGCCAACTCGCGGCTACGCGTTCAGGAAATCGACCAGGAGTCGGTTGAGTTCGTCAGGTGTGTCGAGCATCATCCAATGCCCGGCGC
>CBRGMJ010000018.1:0-9724 GCA_967797525.1 uncultured bacterium
GCGAAAGGAAACTGGTCGTGCCCCTCCGCCACCGGCGTATGCGTGGTGAACACACAACGCTCCCGGATCATTTGCGCGTCCGCTTCGGTGACCTTGTCAAGGCCCCGCCCCTGTGTTTGATCCTCCAGCAGGCCGACGACGAGCAGTGCCGTGTGGCTTTCATTCATGTGGTAGGTGCGCACGTCGTGTCCCAGGGCGCGCAGCAACGCCACGCCGCCGAAGCCTAAGATCGCTTCCTGCGCCAACCGGTAATTCCCGTCCCCGCCGTACAAGAAGTCGGTCAGAGAACGATCCTCCGGGCTGTTCTCGGGCAGGTCGGTGTCGAGAAAGTACACGGGCACGGTGTGTTCGTTGGAACCGTGGATCGCCAGACGCCAAGGACGCACGTGCACAGCACGTCCCTCGATGGTCACAACGGCGCGGGCCGCCAGAGGTTGGAGAAGGGCCTCGGGTGACCAGGACGCCGGTTCCTCGGTCTGGTTCCCGGCGGCGTCGAGCCTCTGGCGAAAGTGCCCTTTGCGATGCAGCAGGGTGACGCCGACCATCGGGATCCCCAGATCTGCCGCGGTCAGCAGGGTGTCTCCGGCGAGCACACCCAGCCCACCGCTATACGTAGGCATCGCCCGATCGAGACCGACTTCCATGCAAAAGTAGGCGATCATCGCGTGCCCCTGGCGATCGTGGACCACTGTGCGGCACGATCGGTGGTCATCGCGTAGAGGGTCACGTACTTCTCCGCGGCCCGATCCCACGAGAAATCCGCCCGCATCCCCACATACTGCAACCAGCGCCACAACCCCGCGTCGCGGTAGGCGGCAATCGCGCGGCCAACCGTCGCCACAAGCGCCTCGGTCGAGTATGGTTCAAACGCAAACCCATTGGCTGTTCCCATGTGCAATGTCTCCGGCGTCACATCGATGATGCTGTCGGCGAGCCCCCCGGTGCGCCGGACGACGGGTACCGTTCCGTAGCGGAGGCTGTACAGCTGGTTGAGACCTGAGGGTTCGAAGCGCGAGGGCATCAGGCACATGTCGGCGCCGGCTTCGATGTGATGCGCCAGCCGCTCGTCGAAGCCGATGAGCGCCCGCACCTGCTGGGGCAGTCGCGCCTGTGCCGTGCGGACGGCGGCTTCGTACGCCGGGTCGCCGGTCCCCAGCACAACGACCTGCGCGCCCATCGATGTGATGGTGCCGAGCGCGCCGGCGATCAGATCGAACCCCTTTTGCGGCACCAGCCGAGCGATGGCACCGATCACGGGCACGTGCGGATCGACCGGCAGCCCCAGCTCTTGCTGCAACGAGGCCTTGCACACCGCCTTGCCCGAGAGCTCGTCGGGACCGTATCGGGCCGGGATGTGTTCATCCACACGCGGATCCCACTGCGAGTAGTCGACGCCGTTCAGCACGCCAAACAGGTCGGCGGATCGGGCACGCAGCAGTCCCTGCAGACCCATCCCACACTCATCGGTTTGAATCTCGCGCGCGTACGTCTCGCTGACCGTGCTGAGGGCATGTGAGGACACCAACCCGGCCTTCATGACGTTGAGCTGTCCAAAGAACTCGACACCCTCGGAGGTGAAGACCTCGCCCGGCAGCCTGGTCAACCGAAACTGGTCACCGGGAAAGAGCCCCTGGTAGGCCAGGTTGTGGATCGTGAACAACGTCGGCACCCGACTGTGGTGCGTGCGCAGATAGGCCGGCAACAGAGCGGCATGCCAATCGTGGCCGTGCACCACGTCGGGAGTCCAGGCGTCGCGCGCCAGAACGAATGCGGCCTGACAGAAGAAGACAAACCGCGTCAGGTTGTCGTCGTAGTCGCGGCCGCCTTCACCGTAGAGCCCACCCCGGTCGTAGAGCGACGCGCAATCCAGCAGGTACACGGGCGTCCCGTTGGGGAACGCGCCCAGCCAGATCGCGCCTTCGAGGTGCGCCCCCCCGATCTCAGTACTCGCGCGCGTGACAGGGTGCAGACCGTCGCGCGGTATCCCCCGATAGAGCGGCATCATCACCCTGACGTCGAGCCCCTTCCGCCGGAGCGCTGCCGGCAGGGCGCCGGCCACGTCGGCGAGCCCGCCGGTCTTGGCAAACGGCACCGCTTCGGCGACCACGAAGAGCACGTTCACGCGCTCGCTCCGCGGGACGAAGGCAGCGCGGCGCCGGCATTCGCCGGACCGATGATGCCCAGCCACAAATCATTGACGTTGGTTTGGGTCGGTCCACTCACAATCAGATCCTCCAGTGCGTCGAAGAACGGATAGGCGTCGTTCGCGTCAAGCGCGGCCTGGAGATCCAACCCCCGCTCGCGGGCTCGCGCCACGGTCGTCCCATCGGCGACCGCACCGGCGGCGTCCGTCGGGCCATCGATCCCGTCAGTTCCAAAGGCCGCCACCAACGCCTGCGGTAGACCCGCCAAGAGGGGCGCGGCGCCCAGCGCCACTTCCTGATTGCGACCGCCGCGCCCGCGACCGCGAACGATCACCGTCGTCTCTCCACCCATGACGAGACAGATCGGGTGCGGCTCCCGCCGCGACATCTGAGCCTCACGGAGCATGTTCCCCAAATGGGCTCCCACGTCGCGCGCCTGACCCTGCACCTCTGTGCCGCACAGGCGCGTGTGATACCCGAGGGCCTCCGCGCGCTCGACCGCCGCGCCGGCGGCCAGGCTGATGTCGCCGACCACGACCGCGCGCGCCCGATCAAACGCCGGATCACCCGCCTTGGGCGTCTCGGGGACGCGACCGGCAGCGCCGGCTTCGAGATGCGCACGGACCGACTGCGGAAGCTGGTCACGCAGCGCGTAGCGATCGGCGATCGCGAGCGCCTCGGCAAACGTCGTGGGGTCCGGTACCGTTGGCCCCGAGGCGATGGCGTCGAGCGGGTTGCCCAACACGTCCGAGAGGATTAGGGTGAGCACCGTTGCCGGCGCGGCCAGACGGGCCAGGTGTCCCCCTTTGATTCGCGAGAGGTGCTTCCGCACCGTATTGACCTCGGCAATGGTCGCACCCGAGCGCAAGAGCAGATCGGTCGCCGCGATCTTTTCCTCGAGCGCAATCCCGGTCGCCGGCAGCGGAAGCAGCGCCGACCCGCCCCCTGAGATCAGCACCAGCACGAGATCATCGCGGCCGGCCTCGGTCGCCACCTCTGCGACGCGCTCGGCCGCATGCTGCCCCGCAGCGTCAGGGAGCGGGTGGCCGGCCTCCAGGAGCGTGATGCGGCGCAGGGAGGCGCCGTACCCGTACCGGGTGACCAGAACGCCGGCGTCGAGTCGATCATCAAAGAGATCTTCCACCGCCATCGCCATGCGGGCCGAGGCTTTTCCGGCGCCGACCACAACGATGCGCCCACGGGCCGCCAGGTCGTGCGCCCACCCCGCGGCCCGCAGTGTCGAGCCGTCAAACGCGATGGCCTGGTGGATCGCCGCCGCCGGATCGGCCGCAGCAACACCCGCGCCCAGAATCTGCACCGCGTGTCGTCGGAGTGTGGCGGTCTCGCCGTGGAAGAGGCGGGGCTGGACGTTCATCCGGCGGCAGCGGTGGACGCAATCCGTGCTCCGGTCCACCAGGGCCCGCCTGAATTGGGTCTGATTACTTCTACGCGGACTCCGGTCATGCCCTCGGCGTCCAACGCGGCACGGACGATATCACGAGCCAGGGGGGCCAGATTATTCACTTCGCTCAAATGGACGAGCATGATCGTTTGTGATCCGCCCGTCGCCACCCCGACGGCAGCCTGCGCGGCGCCATCGTTTGACAAGTGGCCCTGCGGACTGATGATCCGATTCTTGAGAAACCACGGGTACGCCGAGATGCCCATCAGGCGCAGATCGTAGTTCGCTTCGATCACGAACAGATCGGCCGCGCGGGCGTGCTCGAGCAATACGTCGGTCACCTCGCCGAGATCGCAGGCCACCGCCGCCCGCACGCCGCAATAGTCAAGCGCGAACCCGACCGGGTCGGCAGCGTCGTGCGGCAGTTGAAACGGCGTGACCTCCACCGCCCCGACCCAGTACGGCTGTTCGGAGCGAAAGATCTCGACGTCGATGCCGGCTAACTGCCCACCGGCCGCCCGCAGAGTTTCTTCATTCAGGAACACGCGGGCCCCCGTCGCGCGGGCGACACCCGCGGCCCCTCTCATGTGATCGTCGTGCTCGTGGGTCAGCAGGATGGCATCGAGGGTGGGGGTGGCATTGGCGTCTGTGATCTCTCGGAGGAGGGTTTCAGCCGGTAGCCCGGCGTCGATGAGGAGCTGCCGGCCGTTCGCCTCGACGAGGATGGCGTTGCCGGCACTCCCACTGCGGAGCACGCGCACTCGCAGGGAATTCTGCTGAGGCGAAGAGCCGATGGAGCCCTGCACTCTGCTCTCGTTTCGGTGGGTGGGGAGACTTTCCTCTAGTCGTACCCGAGTTCGGCGAGTCGATCCTCGTCAAACCCAAAGTAGTGCGCGATCTCGTGGACGACCGTGCGCCGTATCTCTTCCCGAAGCTCGTCTTCGGTCTCGCAGACCTCCTCGAGCGGTCCCTGAAAGATCGTGATCAGGTCCGGCAGGGAGTACGGCTCCATTGGGCTTCGCTCGGGGAGCGGCGTCCCGTGGTAGAAGCCGAAGAGGAGGTCGTCCGGCTCGACACCCGCATCGGCAAGCTGCGCCTCTGAGGGCCAGTCGTCGATGGCCACTTCGATGTTGTCGAGGGCGCCGCGCAGTTCGGCCGGAATCCCCTTCAGGGATTCCGTCACGAGTTGTTCGAACCGCTTTCGGCTAAGATGGACCATTTCGTCATGAAGGTCACGGGGTAAATGGCGGATAGAAGGGAACGCTCCCCAGACCACCGTGTGCTGGCTGCGCGCCGACCCTTTCCAGTTGCGCGATTCTCCTACTCAGGTTCTTCACTCCGACCTCGAAGGTCTTCACCTTGACCCTCACCGGTGCATTGCGCGGGCCATAGACGTATCTCACCGACACTCTGACTTTGCCCTTGGATACGCCCTTGTGGACGTTGTATTCCGTGGCGACCCCGGCGTGCAGGCCGTCGTCTCCAACCGCCACGGTCTCACCGGACCGCGGGTCGATCTGCCACCAAGCCAACCGGGGGGCATTTCCGATCGATACCGGCCGTTGCGGAACGAGCGCCAGAAGACCGCGCGAGGTTGTCTCGCGAATCCGGGCCAGAGTGTCGTCTGGGGTGCCGGCACCGAGCCGAGAGGCATCGCGTGGCAACAGGAGCCATGAGACGCGTTCACTCTGAGCCTTCTCGGACACCAGGCTCGTGCTCAGCGTCGGTCCCCACTGGTCGTCCTTCGACTCAGCCGTTACGAGCTCAACCAGCACCCGCTCCAGCGTCCCATCCACCACACCCCGAAAGACCCGCGCGGCGAATGCGTCTTCCAGGCGAGGCCCGGCGGCCACGACACGGGCATGGTCGCGTCGCAGATCGATCGCGATCCGCGGCAAGTCAGACTGAGCGGACAATTCTGAGATCAGCAGGCGAGGCGAGTCGGGGTAAAAGAGAATCACAGCCCGGTCAGGTGTACCCAGGCGCGCCAGGATCGTGTCCGTGGCGAGCACGAACGTCATACCGATGCGCTGCAGCAGATCGGACGCATCCGGCGGTTCCGCCGCGGCGCCTGGCTCGTTCGTGACATCTTTGAAATGCGCGACGTCGATGCGACCGGTCGTGAAGAACAGGTTGTAGACGGCTTCGGCCACGTTGAGCGCGCTATCGGCACCAGTACGCGTGCGAACTTCGTCCGCCGTCAGTGTCCGCCCGGCCGCGCGACGCGCTTTACCGACGATGTCGAATATCTCGCGGACGACGGTGTCCTTGCGACCGTCAGGCGCAATGAAGTCGAACTCGAGCCACTCGCCCGTCGCCAGCAAGGCGGCCTTTCGGGTGCCTTCACCTCCCAGCAACGGGGCGACGCTACCGATTCCGGTCGTCTTCAGCTTCTGCCGAAATGGCTCGCCTATCACCACCTGCTCGCCAACAAGCACAACCGGCTTGACGCGACCGGTGTTCTCGATCGCCCCTCCCAACGCATCCTCAAGAGTTGCGGCCGGGCCCTTCCAGCGCTCCGGAACGTGCACCAGGATCAATGCGGCCGCTGATAGGTCGGACGCGTTGGCCGTATGGGTGAAGATCACCCTGCTCGCGGATCGGTCGTTCGCGTACTCCTCAATCCGGATGCGAATATCGACACGGTGGGAGAGTACGGCCCCCAGGGTAGTGAGCGTCTCCTCGGCTCGCGCGTAGGTCCGCCCCGGAGACGCGTCACCAAACGACGGGTCGAGATCGGTCCATCCGCCATCCTTCGCCCACTGGACCCAGAAGTGGGACTGCGCCTCCTTGACCAGCACGTCCACTCCGGCCACCGGTTGTGAGGCAGGCGGTTTGTCCATTTTCTTGAGGAGATCGAGGATAAGCGCATAGTCTCGCTTGACGCCCGCATTCAGCGTGTCAAACGCGGCCTTCAGCTCGTCCGAGAGGTTGGGCTCGACCCGTGTTGCCGCCGGCCGAGGCCGCTCCGCCCACATCGACATGACGAGGTCTCGCGCGTCCCGCTCGGACAGAGCGCCACGCGCGTACCGGACGCGTTGCCCGGCCCGCTCGAGCATGGCCCCGAGGAGCGCGGCCCGGTCGACGGAGTTCCCCGCCATCGCCAGCAGCGTTCCGCGCGGCCCGCGCAATAGGCCCGTATACGCCTCAAACGCAATCGCGTCACGGACAAACTCAAAGATGCGCGTGGGGTCGTTCCGGAGCGCAGCGGCGTAAGGCGCAGGGTCGACGTGGGTCAGTTCGAATGTCCGCGGCACCGGCAGCTGCAAGGATGCCAGCGACGGCCGCCGCAGCCCTGGTCCCCGGTCACCGACCGCGGGTTTGCTCGCACCGCCCCTCCCGCAACCGCTGATCAGGAGAACAAGAATGAGCACAGCCGCAGCCGACAATCTCTCGAAGCGTTTCGACCTCATCACAATTCTCCTAGGGCCCCAGTACCTGAACTCCGACCTCTTGCCCTTCCTTCTTGAGCACCACCTTCGTGAGACCGCCCTGAGCCACGCGCACGTCGCGGACCGTAATCGGCGTCCCGGCCGCGCGAACGATGACCGTATACACACCCTCCGGCAGCGCCGTCCGATCCTAACCCGTGACCCCGCCGCCGACCCGGGCGCCCGCGGCATCGAGCATGTCATAGGGCACGGCCAGCGACTGCTCGATCGCTTGCGTCAAAGCTTTCGCGTTGGTCGCGTCGAAGAACCTTCCGCCCGTCAGTTTCGCGACGCGCTCCATGTCGCGCTTGGTGGCCACGTTCGCGATCCGAACGGGTGATCCGATCGGCTGGTAGGTCGTCGTATCGATGACAATCGCGTCGATGAGCGCCTCACGAGCTTGGTAGAACGATAAGACGATGTCCTGGGGAAACGTCGCATCCTTGGACGACCACCCGCACGCGGTGCATCCGCTGCCGCCGCCGATGTAGGTCATCCCGTCGATCAGGTTCTCGGCAGCCCAGATGTCATCGTAGTGCTGTCCGGTCTTGCTCTCGATCTTGCCACCCAGCACGGCGAGGGCGACGTTGAAGCCTCGGGGTGAGTTGCTCGAGTCCACCAGCACCGCCTCGCCGGGCTGAAATGCGCCCGGGCCTGGGGGTGTCCCGAACCTCGGGACGACGCCGGGGGAAGCAAACGGCCCAGGGGTCACCGTGGCCCGCGAACCTGGTGTCGAGACGGTCTGCGTCGCGGCGGGCGGTGGTGCCGACGCAGCGACCGCTAGGGCGAGCGCTGCCACGAGAACGGACGCTAGCCGTGGATTAGTCATCGTTATCACGGGCCGGTGACCTTGATCCCGATTTGCTGCCCTTCCTTCCTCAGCGTCACTTTCGTGGAGCCGTTGTGACGCACGCGGACGTTGGGGATCAGGATCGGCTTGCCTGTTGCGTTGACGGAGACCGTGTAGATCCCTTCCGGCACCCCGATGGCGGCCTCGCCGGTCAACCCACCCGCCACTTTCACCCCGGCGGCATCTTGCACCTCGTAGGGGATCGCCAGCGACTGCTGGATCGCCTGGCGCAGCGCCTTGGCGTTCTGCGCATCGTAGAACTTGCCACCCGTGATCTTGGCCACGCGATCCATCTCCTGGCGCACCGCTGCCTCGGCCAGGGCGAAGCCGACAATGTTCAGACGTATCTTGATGCCCTTGGCCACGAGCTCCTGGACGACCGCCGACGGGCTGCCGCCGCACTCTTCCTTACCATCAGTCACCAGGATCACGAGCTTCTCGCCGGGCGCGGACCCGAAGTCCCGAGCCACCTGCCGCAAGGTGTACGCGATGGGCGTCGTCCCCAGAGCCTTGAGCGCCTGCACCCGGGCCAGCATACGCGGCTTGTCGATCTTGCCGAAGGGAAACACCAGCTCCGTGTCCTGGCAGTCGCCCGGACGGCCTTCGCGGACGCGGTGACCGTAGAAGCGCATCGCGACCCTGGCGTTGTCGGGGAGTTCCTTGATGATCTGGGACATCACGTCCTTAGCGGTGGCCATCATCTCCCGGCCCTCGATCCTGCGCTTCATGGAGCCGGAGACGTCGAGGATCAACTCGATCTGACTGGGGGCCGCGATGGGTTCGAGACGCTCGCCCGTGGCGGTGACGGCCAGGGTCCCGGTGCCTGGGCTGATGCTGGGTCGGAGGTAGTAGGTGGACGGCGTGCGCAACTCCGCCGCGATCTGCTCGTAGATCTTCTTGAGCTCCTCGGGGTTGCTCGTGAAGAAGGATCGCTCCCCCATGGCCATCGCCGCATGTCCGAGGAAGCGTGTCCCTGTCGTCCCAAGCTCGGGGTAGTAGACCGGCATGTCTCCGCCCAGCCCGATCGTGTAGAGGCGAATACGATTCGCCTCGAGGAACCGCCAGAAAGCCGTGTAGCGAGCCGCGTCGTCCCCTTTCCCCAATTCGCTCGTTGTGTCGATCCCGTCGGTCATGACCACGATAGCCCGGTTACCGGAGGCACTTCCCAACAATTCTATGCCTTTGACCACGGCATCGTAGAATGGCGTGCCACCCTTCGAGAAAAACTTGCCCGCCACGGCAGCCTTGAGGCGAGCGCGGTCGCTTGTGAACTCCGGCAGGAGGACCTCGACGGGCTCAGGAGACCTCTCTCTCCCCCCACCGGAGAAGCGGATCAGATTGTACCGCTCCGTAGGTTGGACCTGCTCGAGGTAGGCTTCGACGGCTACCTTCAAATTCTTGACACTATCCTCGCCCATGCTGCCGCTGGTGTCCCAAATGAGCACGATCGAGGCCGGGGGCTCGGTGACGCGTGCCAGATACTCACCGGGATCCACGAGCCATGAGAACTCTGCCTGACGGCCGGTGACGCGGTTCGGATCGAATGAGAGGATCGCCTTCCCGGCCGGATCGCTGAGCGAGACGGAGGTGCGGATGTAGGGACGGCCCTCCATCGCAAGCGTGAGCACCGACCGGTTCGTCCCAGGAATCGTGAGTTTGAAGTGGTCCTGCTCCCCAAGAGGGTCGACAGAACCTTTTGTCTTCCGGCCGAGATTGAGCGGGTTGGCCTCCGCGGGCGTATTATTGGGTTCCTTCTCCACGTCGACGCCTGTCTCGTCGACGGGAGTGACGGCGGCAGCCGCTGCAATGAGCTTCGCTTCGGAGGTCTGGAGAATCGACTGGTAGCCGGGCGCCGAGCCCTCCAGGATCTTCACCTCGTTGAGCGAGGTGTAACGCC
>CBRGMJ010000019.1:0-9372 GCA_967797525.1 uncultured bacterium
TGGACACGTCGCCGCCGAGACCCCTTCGGGAAGCCCGTGCAGCCGGACGGTCACCTCTGTGATGACGCCGAGTGTCCCCTCAGAGCCAACGAACAATCGCGTGAGGTCATAGCCTGACGCCGACTTGCGCGCCCGGCCGCCGGTCGTGATCAGGCGGCCGTCGGCCAGCACCACCGTCAGCCCGAGCACGTTCTCCCGCATGGTGCCGTAGCGCACTGCGGTCGTGCCCGACGCGCGCGTCGCGGCCATCCCCCCAAGCGACGCATCCGCGCCCGGATCCACCGAAAAGAATAGCCCGGTCCCCCGCAACTGCCGATTGAGTTGCCGGTGGGTGACGCCGGCCTCGACGGTGGCGTCCATATCCTCGGGGCTGACCCGCAGCACTCGATTCATCCGGCTCAGGTCGATGCAGATACCCCCGTGCAGCGCCGAGATGTGTCCCTCGAGCGACGTCCCTGCCCCAAAGGCGATGATCGGGGCGCCGTTCTGCGCGCACGCCTTGACGATTGCCACCACCTCGTCGGTCGTTTCGGGGAACGCGACGGCGTCGGGCGGGTACGGGGGCAGATAGGTCTCACCACGACTGTGGTGCTCGCGGACGGACATCCCGGTCGAAAGGCGGTCGCCGAGCAACACTCGCAGGTCGCTGACCAACGCCGGTTGCATCGGCACCGGCGCTACAACGCCCCCTCGCGACGCAGCCGCGCAATGTCGTCATCCGAGAAGCCGAGCTCGCGCAGCACCTCGTCGTTGTGCTCGCCGTGATCAGGTGGCGCCCGGCGCACCCGCATCGGGGTCTCGCTCATCTTGATCGGGTTCCCGATGCTGGTGAAGGTGCCGAGCCGTTTGTGCGGGACGTCGATGAGCATGTCGTTCGTGCGCACCTGTTCGTCGGTCAGAGCGTCGCCCACGTCGCGAATCGGCGCGCACAGGATGTCGACGCTCTCCAGCTGCGCGATCGCCTCAGCCTGCGTCAGCTCCGCGAACCGTTTCCTGAAAATCGCCTGCAGTTCGGGGCGATGTTTCTTTTGTTCCCCCTCGTTCGCGTAGCGCGGATCCGAGGTGAGCGGACCGAGGTTGAGTCCTCGGCTGATATCGCCCAAGGGATCCGACTTGAACGCGCCGACCATCAGCACCCACTTGCCGTCGCTCGTCTTGTAGACTCCGTTGAGGGGCATCTGGTTCCAGTTCACGCGCTGCCGGGCATTGAGCCACGCCGTGTGTTCCTGCTGCTGCATGTAGAGCATCGCGTCGAGCAGCGACGTGGACACCATCTGGCCGCGGCCCGTGCGCTCGCGCGCGATGAGCGCCATCAAGATGGCCTGCGTCAGCAGCATGCCGGCGCCGAAGTCGGCGACCGCTGTCCCATACGGATAGGGCGGCGCCTCGTCGTCGGACCGGCGGTAGAGGCCACCGGCGAGCGCCTGCGCCATCCAATCCTGCCCGCCCTTCTGCTGATATGGGCCGGTCAGGCCGTACCCGGTGCCCACGGCGTAGATGAGGCGTGGATTGACCGCGCGGACCTGATCATATCCGAGCCCCAGCTTCTCCATCGCGCCCGGCCTGAAGTTGTGCGCGAGCACGTCGCCCCACCGCAGCAGCCGCTCCACGATCTGCTTGCCGCCGGTCGATCGCAGGTCGAGGGTGACGGCCCGCTTGTTGCGGTTGGCGGCCAAGAAGATGAAGCTGTCCCCGTGCGGCGCGGGCAACGTCGTGCGCAGAAAGTCCCCCTGATCGGGGCGTTCGATCTTGATGACATCCGCGCCGAAATCGCCAAGCATCTGCGTGGCGATCGGTCCGAGCGTGATCTGTGTGAAGTCGATGACGCGGATGCCCTCCAGCGGCAGGACGCTGGAGGTCGCCGCAGACTCGGGCATCAACGCCCCTTCCAGTCGGGCGGCCGCTTCTCGCGGAATGCCCGGAGGCCTTCCTGGGCGTCCTCCGACGCCATCGCCTCCACAACGCGCCGCGGTAGCCAGCGGGGCGCGGCCCACTCGGGGAGATCGCGCGACTGCACGGCGAACTGTTTGGTGGCTCCCACGGCCAGGGGTGCGCACTTCAAGATGTCGGCGACCCATCGATCCACGGCCGGGCCAAGATCGGCGGCAGCCACGACCTCGTTGACCAACCCGAACGCCTGCGCGTCTCGGGCGCTGATGCGCCGGCCGGTGAGCAGCAGGCCCATCGCGTGTTTGAGCGGCGTCTGACGCAACAGGAGTGTCATCGCGCCGTCCAGCGCCATCATGCCAACGCGGGGTTCGGGAAACCCGAACTCCGCGTGCTCGGCGGCGACGATGAGATCGCACGCGAGCGCGAGCTCGAACCCACTGCCGAGCGCGAGTCCGTTGACCGCCGCGATTAGCGGTATGAAGAGGTCGCGGCGCAGGGAGAGCCCGCCCGCGCCGAGCACCGGTCCCGAGATCTGGTAGTCGAGTCCCCGCGCGTCGGCGGCGTCCTTGATGTCGGTGCCGGCGCAGAATGCCCGCGAGCCGGCGCCCGTGAGTACGGCAACGCGCACCACGGGCGTATCGCGAAGCCGGTCCCAGACCGCGGAGAGGGCGTCATGCGCAGGGCGGTTGAGGGCGTTGAGCACATGCGGCCGGTCGATGGTGACGCGCGCGACGTGGCCGTCGATGCTGACATGGATTCCGGCATCGCTGCCGGCGCCGGCTGTCACAGTGGGTTGCGAGAGGAGTTCGAACGGCGCGCAGGAGAATCCTCTCGCAGAGACCGCCGAGGAGAATGACTCATGACAGGCGATTCGCTGCGGATCGAGCGTCGCGCGCCCGGGATCGCGACGCTCATCATCGACCGTCCGGAGAAGCGCAACGCGTTGACGGTCGCGATGCGCGACCTCCTGCAGCGCCGTTTGCATGAGATCGGCGCCGATCGCGGCGTCCGCGTCGTCATCATTCGTGGCGCCGGCGATCAAGCGTTCTGCTCGGGCGGCGATATCGCCGAGTTCCTGACGCTCGGACCCCGCGATCTGCTGCGGTGGGGCCACCAGCTCTCGGCCCCCGAGGAGATCGTGCAGCCGGTGGTTGCCGCCATCGACGGCGTCTGTCTGGGCGCCGGTCTGGAACTGGCCCTCGCGTGCGACTTTCGCATTGCAACCGAACGCGCGACCCTGGGCCTCCCCGAGGTGAGCCTGGGAATGATGCCGGGGAGCGGCGGCACCCAGCGCATGGTGCGCTTGATCGGCCTCGCGAGAGCCAAGCAGCTCATCATGCGCGGGCAGCGCATCTCGGCGCGGGAAGCGGAGGGGTATGGCTTGGTGCACCAGGTGTGCGCGGTTCACGATTTCGAGGCCGCGGTCGACGCGGTCGCCGCTGAACTGGCAGCCCTGGCCCCTTTGGCCCTCGGAGCCATCAAGCAGGTGCTCAATCAGGCGCCAGACGCGCCGCTCGAGGCCGGACTGGAGATGGAGCGCAAGGCCTACGCGATGCTTCGGGGCACGAAAGACTACGAGGAAGGCATCCGCGCCTTCTTTGCAAGGCGGCCGCCGGTATTCACCGGTGAGTGACTCGTCCACCGTGTCGTTCGAGCACGTGCGGCTTGCGATCGCGGATCGCGTCGCGACCATTACCCTCGACCGCCCCGAGAAGTTGAACGCGATCAATCAGGCGATGCGCCGCGGGCTCGCCGCGGCGGTGGCGCAGGTACGCGGCAGCGACGCGGTGCGGGTCGTGATCCTTACAGGCGCTGGCGACCGCGCGTTCTCCGCCGGCGCGGACGTGACGGAGTTTGTGGGGCGGGACGTCGAAACACAGCGCCGCCTCGACGTTGATGCCCCCCGCATCTTCGAAGAGCTGGAGGCGCTGCCGCAGCCTGTGATCTGCGCCATCAACGGGCTCGCCTACGGCGGCGGCTGTGAACTGGCGCTTGCCTGCGATATCCGCATGGCAAGCGAGACCGCGTCGATCGGGCTACTGGAGATCAATCACGGTCTGATCCCGGGGGGTGGCGGCACACAACGCCTGACGCGGCTGGTGGGGATGGGCCGCGCGCTGCACCTGATCCTGACCGGCGACCCGATACCGGCCCGACGCGCCTTCGAGATCGGGTTGGTCGACGAGCTGGTCCCGGCCGGGGGCGCCGCGACCGCAGCCGCCGCGCTGGCGGCGAGGATCGCGCGGCACAGTCCGGTGGCGATCCGGGCCGCGAAGGCGGCGGTGCGGGCGACGACGCGGATGGGGTTGGAGGAGGGCTTGAGGTTCGAGACGGAGCGGTTTCTAGAGTGTTTGGCGTCGACCGAGGCACAGCGGCGGTTCACTGAGTTTACGACGAGACCGGCTCGAGAAACAAGGTCGTGACCACCGAGACGCTTGCGACCGCGTTCGAACGCCAGGCGACGCGCACCCCCGACCGACCTGCGATGCGCTGGGACAGTGGCGCCCGCACGTATGCGGAACTGCGGGACGCGATGCTGCGGCGCGCCGGCGTGCTCGAGTGGATCAAGCTGCGGCCCGGCGATCGCCTCGCGCTGGCGCTCCCGAATGGTCCGGACTACCTCGAGATCGTGCTCGCGGTCGCCCATGCCGGAATGATCCTGGTGCCGCTCGATCCACGCCTCACCGACGCCGAACTGGAGCGGCGCTTGGAACACGCGGGCTGCCGCGCCCTGATCTGGCGGAACGGCGTCCGACGCATGCTCGACCGCGACGCGTCACCGCTCGAGGCGGCAGCAAGCGATGTCGCGGGGGCGTGGGCCATCGCATACACCTCAGGCTCGACGGGCGAACCCAAGGCTGCGATCCTCTCCCACCGCGCCAAGGTGCACTCGGCGGTGGTAGAGGCGCGCGAATATGGCACCGGCGAGGGCAGCGTCGTACTCGTCAACACGCCGCTGTTCCACGTGCACGCGCTGGTGCACGCCTTCACGGCGCTGCTCCACGGCGGCTGCGTGAGCGTTGCCCGCCGCTTCGATCCGGCGGACACCCTCGAGACCATCGCTTCTCACCGTGTGACCGAGATCTCGATGGTGCCCACGATGTATCGGGACCTGCTCGCCGCCGGCCCCAGCGCGACGGTCCTGGCACCGCTGCGCGTGGCGCGGTGCACGGGCGCCGCGCTGCCGGACGATGTGCGCGCGGAGTTGGTCGAGCGCCTCGGGCGCTATGTCCACGTGCTCTACGGGGCGACTGAGGCCGGCGGCATCACGAATCTTCGGCCGGAAGACGGGGCGCGCAAGCCGGGGTCGGTGGGTCGGCCATTTGAAGGGGTCGACATCGAGGTCCGCGATGGCCGGGTCTACATGCGGGGACAAGCGCAGTTCTCTGGATTTCACCGCGGTCCGGCGCACAGGCCCGGCGTCGACTGGCTGACGCTCAATGATCTAGGCTACGTCGACGCCGACGGTTTCCTATATTTGACCGGCCGCGCCGACGATGCGATCGTGTCGGGCGGCGAGAAGATCGATCCCTTGGAAGTGGAACGCGCCCTACGCGCGCACCCGGCTGTTGCCGACGCCGCGGTGCTGGCGGTGGCCGATCCGAGGCTGGGACAGAGCGTAGCCGCGATCGTCGTGCTGAGGCCGGGCGCCCACTTCGACGTGGACGTCGACCTGAACGAACACCTGCCGCGGTTCAGTCGCCCGCGGCAGGTCGTCGTGGTCGGCGCGATCCCCCGAAACGCAATGGGGAAGCTCGATCGCGCCGCCGCCGACCGTCTGCTGTCGTCACACTGACGCCGCCCACACGCGCGCGGACGCGCTAGACCTTGGGCGTCTTCGAGGCTTCGATGAACTCGTTCGTCATCACCTCGTCGGTCGAAACCAACTTGGGGATCTGTTCGAGTCCCTTGTAGGTCTCGATCAGCGCGCCCCAGATGTTGGATTCCATGTAGCCCCAGCCACGCTGCTTGGTCGCGATCGACGTCATGTAGGGAATCTGGTTGTTGAGCGTGCGCAGCTCCATGTTCCGGTCGAGTCCCGTGGCGCGCCGCACTACGATCTCCGCGGCCTCCTCGGGCCGCTCGCGGGCGTACATCCACCCTTTCGTGCTGGCGGCGACGAATCGCATCACGACGTCCTTGCGCTCGCGAAGGACCTGGTCCGTGGTGAAGTAGACGTAGGCGTACATGCGGATCCCGAGGTCCCAGAGCCGCAGGTAGCGCACGGCCCCGCCGTATCCCAGGTTCTCGAACTGCGGCAGGCGGTCGACGACCCAACCGGTGATCACGTCGACGCGCTTGGCCAGCAGCGGCGAGATATCGCCGCCCACGAATACCACGTTCACCTTCTCTTTGGGTATCTGGTGCTTCTTCAGGACCGCCTCCAGCAGCGGCCGCGCGGTCGGCTGAATGCCGACGGTTTTCCCCTCGAAGTCTTTGGGCGTGCGGATCCCGGACTCTTGCAGATAGAAGAACGCGAACGGGTGCCGCTGCAACACGGTGCCGAACGCCTTCAGCGGGATGCCGCTGCTGCGCGCGTTGACGATGATGCCGTTCGAAGCGGCGTTGCCGAACGTCACCGTGCCGCTCGCCACACTCTGGATGGCGTCGATCGCCGGCCCGCCCGGTTGGATACGCACCTCAATGCCGACATCGCGATAGTAGCCCTTCTCGATGGCGACGTAGTCGCCGGCGGCGGCCACGCTGGCCAGCCAACCGAGTTGGGTCGAGACGCTCGTGGTCCCCTGCGCGATCGCGGGCATACGCAGCAGGTCGGCACCGGCCAGGCCGAGGGCGGCGGCGCCCGTGTACTGTAGGAAGGTTCGGCGGCTGAGCTGACGAGTCACGAGCGTGATCTGATCGCGCTTCATGTCCTACACCTCCCGTGTGGTGGTGACATCTCTGATTGTGCGGTGGGTGTTCGGCATGCGTTCGTGGGGATTCCTCTTCGCCGCGTGCCCTCTTCCGAGCAGGTCGCTACGGGGTCCCGCGATACCAGGCCGGCAGGCGACCGAATGCAGTTTGCGGCACCGCGCTCGCGCACGGGGGCGGCCACGTCGCCCGCCGCGCCGATCAATGCGGCGCGCACATCGGGACAGAACGGCTCGGACACATCTACCCGGACAGAACACCCGTGCTCGACGAAGAACGAGAACGGGCCGCATCCTGTGAAGTTGACGAGGTGCTGCACATGCTCCATGCCGCGACCGTATCGCTGCAGCAGCGCCACTCGGTGGCCTGCCAGCCGCCCCAGGACGTAGCGAGCTTCCCCCCAGCGCGTCGCGACCTTGCGCTCCTGCGCGTCGGTCAGAAACGCCGTGACGTCGTAGGTTGAGATCATGCCGATCGCCTCTGCCGTCATGAAAGGCATTTTTCGCCGCGGCAAGAGGGCCGCCTGCGCGCGTCGAAGATGACGTGCGTGGAGTCCCTCGAGAACGCACGTGCCAGGCTGGTCTTGACCGGCGGTGTCGTGGTCACCATGAACCCCCGGCGCGAGATCTTCTCACCAGGCGTGGTGGTGATCGACGGCGAGCGGATCATCCACGTCGGCGCCGCCGGGTCTTGGCCTGGTCCGGACGGCGATCGGCGACCCGGTGAGGGCGGGACGCGCGATCGGATCGTCGACTGTCGGGGTCTGCTCCTCATGCCGGGCCTGATCAACACGCACACCCACTCGCCGTTCGCGTTGTTCCGCGGTGTGGCGGACGGCCGGGCGCGCGAAGACTGGCCGCCCACCTACGCCGTCCCCTATCAGGAACGCGCGACACCCGATGATTTCTATTGGGGCGCCGCGTTGGGCGGGGCCGAAATGGTGCTGAACGGCGTCACCTGCATCGCGGATCGGTTCTCGTACATGGCGCGCGTCGCCGACGCCCTGGATCGCATCGGGATGCGGGCTGTGTTGTGCCACACACTGTATGACATCGGCCGCCCGTTGGAGTGGGATCAGGCAACGGCGTTAATCGAACATCTAGGCGTGGATCCGGCGTCGCGCCTGCATTGCGGCATCGGCCCCCACGCGCCAGACAGTTGTTCCGACGACCTTCTGCGGCGTGTGCGCGCCGTCGCGCGCGAGACCGGCGCACGGATCTTCATCCATTGCGCCCAGTCCGAGCACGAGGTGCAGAGCCTGCGAGCGCGGGGGCACGGCGGCGCGGTGCGGGCGCTGGCGGCCACCGGCGTGCTGGGGCCTGACACGGTCGCCGCCCACTGCATCTACATCGACGACGACGAGGTCGCGATGCTGGCAGACACCGGCACCTGGGTGTCGCACTGTCCGGTCAGCAACGCCAAGGTCGAGGGACGGCTGCCGCCGATAGCGTCGATGCTGCGTCGCGGGGTGCGCGTCGCGCTCGGGACCGACTGGGCGCCGTCCAACAACGGCATGGACATGTTCGACGACATGAAGGCCGCGGGGCTCCTGAACGGCGTCGCCGCCGGCGATCCGACGGTGCTGCCGGTGGATCGGCTGCTCGCCATGGCAACGATCGATGCGGCGAGGGCGCTCGGCCTCGACCGAGAGATCGGCAGCCTCGAGCGCGGTAAACGCGCCGATGTCGTCGCGATCGCGATGGATGGTTTGCACCTGCAGCCGTGGCAAGAGATCGCGGCGACCCTCGTCTATTCCGCGAAGGGGCTGGACGTCCGCCACGTGTGGATCGACGGCCGGCCGGTGGTCGACGAGCGCCGCCTGCTGACCGTCGATGTCGATGAGATCAGATCTCGGATACGGTCGACCTGGTCGCGATTTCGCGCGGCTGGCTGAGCGTCAGACCTTCGGCGTCTTCGCCGCCTGCCACACGTCGAGCGTCATCACTTCCTCGGGCGAAACCGGCCGTGTGATCTGCTGCAGATCGAGGTAGATGTCGGCCAGTTCCTTCCAGACCTTGGCCTCCATGTAGCCCCAGCCCTGTGTCTTGGTGACCACCGACGTCAGGTAGGGGCCCATGTTCTTCCACGTGTCCAGCTCGATCCGCCGGTCGAGCCCCCGGCCGGTCTTGAGCACGGCTTCGACCGCCTCCTCGGGATGATCGCGCGCGTAGAGCCAGCCCTTCGCGCTCGCCGAGAGGAAGCGGGCCAGGACGTCCCTCCGATCTTTCAGGACCTGCTCCGTCGAGAAGTAGGTGAACGCGTACATGCGGATGCCCAGATCCCAGAGGCGGAAGTAGTTCACGACGCCGCCCTGCGCCGCCGCATTCATCTGTCCGGCGTTGATGATCCACCCCGTGATCACATCGACCTGGCCGGTGGCCAGCGGGACGGTGTCTCCGCCGACGAACACGATCTTCACGCGCTCCTTGGGAATGCTGTGCTTCTTGAGGACCGCCTCGAGCAGCGGCCGCGCGGTCGGCTGGATGCCGATCGTCTTGCCCTCGAAGTCTTTCGGCGACTTGATGCCCGAACCCGAATAGAAGATGAAGGCGAACGGGTGCTTCTGCAGGGCCGTTCCCCACGCTTTGACGGGGAGCCCCTGGGCGCGGG
>CBRGMJ010000020.1:0-9353 GCA_967797525.1 uncultured bacterium
CCACCGCCCCCCGTCGCCGGCCACCACACGATCTTGTCGTGGCCATGGGCCGCAAACAGCGCCGCGGCTTCGCGCACCACGGGCGCGTGCTTGGAGACGCGCGAGCCGTTGAACGCTCCGTGGACGTCCATCTCGACGTCTGCGAACCCTGCGCCGTCAAGCCGCGTCCTGATCGCGCGGAGGACCTCGCGCACGTCCCACGTGCGCGGGACGCGGATGTCCAACACGGCCTCGGCGAGGTGGGGCAGTGTGAACGTCGCGGTCCCCGGGCCGGTGAACCCGCTGCGCAGACCGTTGAGGTTGACGCTGGGGCCAAACAAAAGCCGCCGGTAGATGGCGGCCTCGTCCGGATCACCGATGGCCCGGACATCGGCGCCCTGTACGCCCGGCAGCACGCGTTGCCACGGCACACCCGCGTGGCGTTGCATGATGGCCTGCATCTCCGCCGCCTCGTCTGCAGTTGAAGGCTGCGCGTCACGATCGAATCCGTCGATGAGCACGGTATTCCCGTCGGGCCCCGTTAGCGTGGCGAGGGCGTGCACGAGCCGCCAGGCCGGGCTGTCCACCACGGCTTTCGCCATGCCGTGGATCGGTCTGTCCTTGGGGCCGCGCCCCCAGCGCGCGCCCGACGCCCGCACCGTCATGTAGATCATGCCCTTGTACCCGAGCGTCAGCTGTGGCGTGCCGTCGGCTTCCTGTGAGGCGCCCGGGGTCCAGCAGGCGTGGGCCCTGCGCAGCCGATCGCGATACCGATCGATCATGACCCGGTAGTAAGGACTGCCGAGAATTTCGTCGCCCTCGGCCACGAGCATCAGATTGACGGGGGGTCCGCCCCAGGTCGCCCGGCAGGCCTCCACGGCGTTGAGCCAGACCCCAAGCGGTCCCTTCACGGCGCGCGCTCCCCGCGCCATCACCACGCGAGGGAACGGCGGCATCTCGACGATGTCGGCACCGAAAGGATGGGCGCGCCAGCCGTGCGGGTCGGCGCGGCGGACGTCGAACATCCCGTAGACGGCCAGCGTGATGGGCGCCCCGACGTCGTAGGCGGCCCACACGCCCGGGTAGCCGGGCGTGGAGATCAACTCGACTTCGGGGAAGCCCGCGTCGCGGCAGAGTTCCGCCAGTAACCGGGCGCAGTCTTCCACACCCTCCCCGTCGACCGACACACTTGGCTGGCGGAGCAGCGCCCGCAGACGCGCCAGGTGCCGCTCTTGATGCTCGCCCAGATAGCCGGTGAGGCGAGCCAGCCTGTCGGTCATCGCGTCGGGAGCGCGCGACGGCGCTATCGCTTCACCTTCCAGGCGTACTTCGCGGGCCAGTTGTTGCTGGCGCTCTCCAGGTAGACGCCTTGGACAGTATCCTTCATCGCGATCTGCTGCGTGACGTCGAAGAGCATGATGATGGGCGCGTCGCGGTACACCTGTTTGATGATCTGCGAGTAGTAGATCTTGTTGCGCCCCGGGCTGGTCGTGGCCTTGAGCGACTGCTCGATCAGCTCATCGACGACCGGGTTCGAGTAGTACGCACGGTTGAAGTATCGCGGGGCGGCCGAGTTCGTGTGATAGAACGTGAGCATCGTGTATTCCGCGTCGCCGGTGAACGTACCGACGGCGAGGTTGACCAGATCATACGTCGCCCGATCGGGTGGCAGCGTGACACGAGGGATAAAGGTCGCCGACTCGAGCACGAGCAGCCGGGCGTCGACCCCCACCGCCTTCAGCATCGACTGGACCAGCTCGGCGGTCTCGAAGTCGCCGGGGCTCCCGCCCTTACGGGTGATCAGCTCCAGGGTCAGCGGCCGGCCCTCACGCTGCCGCACGCCGCCGGGGCCGACGGTGAACCCGGCTTCCTCGAGGAACTTCCGCGCCTTGTCCGGATCGTACGGATAGGTGCCCGCCGGCACGTAGCCGTCTACGGTGGTATTGATGTAGACGGCGGTCGCGATCTTGGCGGTCCCAAGAAACGCGGTTCTGATGATGCCTTCCTTGTCGACGGCATGGTTGAGCGCCCAGCGGACCCTGACGTCGTTGAGCGGGGGTCTGCGATTGTTGATCGTGATGTAGTACTGCTGCGATCCCAGCGCCGCCTGGACCTTCATGCCCTGCCGCTTCTTGAGCCGGTCGAGGTCCGGGATCGACAGACCCAGCGCCATGTCGGCGTCGCCGGCTTCGAGCATCGTGGCCCGCGTGTTGATGTCGGGCACGACACGGAAGATGATCTCGTCCAGGTACGGGAGACCCTTCTGCCAGTAGGTCGGATTCTTCTTCAACCGGACCACTTCGTTCGGCCGGAATTCGGTCAGCATGAACGCCCCGGTGCCCGACGCCTGCAGTTTGAGGGCGTCGTCGCCGACGCGTTGCGCAAAGGTTGGGCTGTACATCGAGAAGGTCTTGGTGACCAGGACCGAGCGCAGATTCGTGGCCGGGCGGCTCAGCGTGACCTTCACCGTCAGGTCGTCGACGGCGTCGAACGCCTTCAGCGGCAGCAGATCCCACAGCGGCTGTCGCTTCTGGATCTTCCGCTCGAAGTTCCACTTCACCGCCGCCGCGTTGAACGGCGACCCGTCGTGAAACTTGACGTTGGGCTGCAGTTTCCACGTCCAGGTGAGACCGTCGGGCGACACTTGATCCTCTTTCACGAGCAGGCCTTTGACCTTGCCGTCGCCATCGCGGTCGTAGAGCGTCTCGTAAAAGTAATGGGACAGCTCATTGACGGTGCTGATGTTGACGGAGTTGGAATCGATATGTGTCGCCAGCGGGACGAACGCCACCGTCAACGTCCCGCCGGGCGTCGGCGACGCCGGGGCTGCCGCCGGGGCCGGCTGGGCCGACTGCCAGCCAAAGACGCCAAGGACCAGGGTGCACACAAGCGCGATGATCGAGATCGTGCGCATCAGTTCCCTCACCTCCAGGGTGATCACTCCGTTAGACTTGGACCTCGACCGCGCGTCCCGCGGCCGTCGCCTCGTACAGTGCCAGCACCGACGCGAGGGCGCCGCGACCGTCGGCGCTTCCAGGCTGCGGATCGCGCTGACCCGCGATGGCGCCGACGAACTCGCGCACGGCGCCCAGGAACCGATCGTCCTCTCGTACCTCGACCCTCGTGCGTTCTTTGTCGGAGACCGCCTCGAGCACGCCGCCGGACACTTTGATGCCGCCCCGCGTTCCCCAGACCATCGTGTCCCAGCCGGCGAGGGTTGCGGCGGCGTCTGACTTCTGCTGGATCACCGCGCCGATCGCGCCGTTCGCACACACCACCGCACCGACCAAGGTGTCTTCAACTTCGACGGGGTAACAGAAGGTGCCTGCGGCCGCGGAGACCCGCGCGATGGGGCTGCCCGCGAGCCAGGCCACGCGGTCGATGCTGTGCACGCCGTTGTACATCATCATGCCACCGCCCGAGGTGGCACGGTCCCAGACCCAGCCCGGCATCGTGCTGCGGCCTGAGGTCATGCTGTCAAGAATGAGCACCGGCCGGCCGATGACGCCGGCGTCGATGAGCGTCTTGGCCTGCCGGTACTCGGCGCGGAACCGGTGGACGAAGTTGACCATCAACCGCACCCCGGCCGCGCGCGCGGCCGCGATCACCGCATCGGCCTCCTTGAGGGTGACAGCCATCGGCTTCTCGAGCAACAGGTGAAGCCCGCGAGCGGCGCACTGGATCGCCGCGGAGGCCAGCATCGCGTGCGGCAGGCTGATGATGACGGCGTCGAGGTGGACGACGCCGATCATCTGCTCGTACGAGGGGAAACACCGCAGCCCCAGACCGGCCGCCGCCTCAGCCGCGGCCGGCGAGGGATCGGCCGCCGCCACCAGCGTCACGTCGCCGGCCTTCCGGCACGCCGCGGCGTGTCTCAGCCCGGCGGTGCCCAGACCGATGAGCCCAACGCGCAGCGGACCCACGTCAGCCGCGGGCGAACCGCGCGATTCGGTCGACCGCCTCACGGAAGCGGGGATCCGGCGCGAGCAGGCTCATCCTGACGAACCCTTCACCGCCCGGCCCGAAGTCGCCGCCCGGATACGTGATGACCCGGGCGCGGTCCAGGAGATCGATGCAGAACTGCTCGGAGGACAAACCGGTCGGCCGGATGTCCGCGAACACGAAGAGACTGCCCCCGCTCGGCGCACTGGACAGTTCGGCTTCGCGCAGACCGGCCAGCAGCCAGGCGCGGCGGCGCGCGTAGATCGATACGGTTTCTTCGACGCAGTCCTGCGGCCCGGCGATCGCGGCGAGGGCGGCCCATTGGTTTGGCGCGGGCGTGCAGATCGTGTATGTGTCCTTCACCGCCTGGAGCCCGGTCATCAACGGGGCCGGCGCGGCCACCCAGCCGACACGCCATCCGGTCATCGAATACGCTTTCGAGAAGCCGTTCACGGTAATCGTCCGGTCACGCATGTCCGGAAACGACGAGATCGAATGATGCACCGCACCATCGAAGAGGATCTTCTCATAGATCTCGTCCGAGATCAGCAGCACGTTGTGCCGCAGCGCCAGCTCCGCCACCGCTTCAAGCGCACGCCGCGACTGCACGGTCGCCGTGGGGTTGTTGGGTGAGACGACGGCGATCGCCTTGGTGCGGGGCGTCAGGTGCCGCTCGATCGCCGCGGCATCGAACTGAAACCCCCGATCAGGGTCCAGCGGGACCTGCACCGGTGTGCCGCCTGCCAGGTGCGCGGCCATCGCGTACGTCGTGTAGGTGGGGCTCGGGAGGATCACCTCGTCACCGGGGTTCAGCAGGCTCTGCATGATCACACAGAGCGCCTCCTGCCCGCCCGTCGTCACGAGGACCTCGTCCGGACCATAGTCGACGTGGTTCTCGCGCTTCAACTTGGCCGAGATCGCCTCGCGGAGCGGCACGATGCCCAGGCTAGGTGTGTAGTGCGTATGCCCGTCGCGGGCCGCGCGATAGGCGGCGTCGACGATATGGGGTGGGGTTGGCAGATCGGGGTCGCCCCGGCCCAGCGAGATCACGTCCTGATACTTCGCGGCCAGGGTCATCATGCGGTTGCGCGGCCGGGTCGCGAGAAAATTGGCCCGCGCCGAGATGGACGGGTGAATCATCTGAGCGATCTCACCTCTGTGGGGCGTCGCCGGGCGCCGACGAAGCTACAACCCGCGCAGCACCGGTGGTTCGTAGTCGAGCCCCAGGATTTCCTGCAGCGTCGCACCGACCGGATCCCGCTCTCGCGCGGCCCGGATCGTGCTCCGGAATACTCCCTCCGCAGCGCGACGAAGGGCCGGTTCGTCGGCGTGGAGGACGCGCCCGGCCTGGACGGCCTTGCGGCCTTCGACCCAGACGCTGTGCACATCCTGGCCCGTCCCCGACACAAACAGCGCACGGATGGGATCGACCACCGGACCGTAGTGATGCCGGTCGAGGTCGATCAGTACAATGTCGGCCTTCGCGCCGGCGGCCAACCGACCCAGATCATCGCGGCCCAGCGCCCGCGCGCCGCCCAATGTCGCCGCCTCGAAGATATCGTAACAGGACGGCAAGGACGGCGTGCGATCGACCGCCTTCGCCAAAAACCAGGCCAGGCGCATCTCGGCGATGATGTCGGCCGGCCAGATGTCGCAGCCGATCGCCACGTTCACGCCGGCGGCCCGGTAGCGGCTAAACGACTGCAGCGTCTCGCCCCGACGGGCAAACGGCAGCGGCGAATGCGCGACGGACGACCCGGCGTCGGCGATGAGACGAAGGTCCCGAGATGGATCGCCGCCCACGGCGACATGGCCTTGCGCGTAGACCGTGTGCCCGAGGATGATGCCCGGCCCCAGGAAGCCCAGGTTCGACAGGTGCTCGACGGGCGTGCATGAATAGTGTTCCCGGATCCGCTGCACTTCGAACTCGTACTGGGCACAGTGCACCTGTACGAGCAGGCCGTGTTCGTCCGCGGCGCGTTTGGTCGCCTGCAAGAGCGCGGGGCTGCAATTGTCGACCGCGTGCGGGCACAACAGGGTCTCGGCGAAGCCCTCCCTGGTGTTGCGGTGCCGCGTGGCGAACGCCACGGCGCGGCGCAGACCTTCGAAGCCGAACTCTTCATCCCAGTGCCAATCGGCGTGACCGTCGGCGTCATAGTACACGCGGCCGGACCGGTAGGAGAGCGAGGCATAGACGCGCGCACCGACGCGCGCGGCCGTGTCCAGCAAGGCCACCTCGTCGCCCGGCGGGTTTCCCATCCACCAGAGGGGGCCCGACCCGGCGGCGTCCACAATCGTGGTCGCGCCGCACTTGAGCATCTGCACGAGCGAAAACTCTCCCGAAAGCCGCTGCTCGTCGGGCCCGAGCGACGGCGGCAGTTCCGACTGGGTCACGAACGTCTGGGAGGGGCTATACCGTCCACGCCCGGGGCTGCCCGCGGGTGCGTCGATGAACGTCGACATGATGTCCACGCCGATGTGGGCGTGGGTGTTGATGAAGCCCGGCGAGACGAGCATCCCCTTCGCGTTGACCGTCTCGTCTGCCATGCCGTCCCACCGCGGCCCAGCGTAGGTGATGCGGTCTCCCTCGAAGACGACGTCTCCCTCGGGAATGATGCGGTGGTGGCTGCCATCGAAGGCCACGACCCAGCCGCCGCGGATTAGCGTTACCACGGCGCGATCACGCTCCCACGACGCGCCGGCCGTCGACGTAGACGGCGTGCACGCGATCGAGGCCTGGGGCAAAGACCGCGAGATCGGCCGGACGCCCCGGTTCGAGCAGCCCGGCCTTGAAGACGCCCGGCAACCGCCGCGTCACGTTACCGCTCGAGAGCGCCACGGCCTGCGGCATTGACACGAGCCTTTCGCGGACGATTCCGGCCAGCGGCACCGACACGGGGTCATAGTTGCCGGCGGCATAGTCGGTGCCGACGACGTCGACCAACCGTTCGCGCACGAGGGTCAGAAAGTTGGTGATGTCTTGCTTCCCCTTGGTACGCGTGAACAGATCGAGCCCCGAGATTTCAAGCAACACGCCTTTCGCGCGCAGGGCGCGCGCGTAGCGAACGGATTCTTCCTCTGTAAAGCTGGGATGGTTGCAGTGCCCGGCGATCATGCGGTCGTTGGCGACTTCGAGCACAACGTCGGCCGACGCGGCCGCATGGTGCACGATGAACGGGCGGCGCACACGGGCCGACGCGACCGCGGCCTCGCGCAGCCCTTCATAGGCATGGGCCATCGACGGCATCACGCACCGCGTGACGGTCTCGATCACCGCATCATCGCTGATGCGGCCCGTGAGGCCGGCGGCCTCGATCGCACGGCTCAGCGCGGGCCGATCGAGGTTCGAGGGGTCGATCGTACGGCCGAGTACGGCTTCCTTCAGCGCGCGGGCTTGAAACGGATCGATCTGCGCGCCGCACCGCTCACGGATGGCGTTGGGAATGAACATGTACTCCTGCATCCCCCCGCCAAGCGTGCCGCCTGCCCCGACCTCACCGATCACCGCCGCGCCCTGCGCCACCAGCTCGTCCACCGTGGTTTTCCGATGCTCGTCGGTCAGACCCTCGCCGTCGGACTGCTCGGCGGCGCGGATGTTGGCGGGTGTGTGCGCGGTGCACTTGGTCACCTTGAGCGGGTGCCGGTCGCGGAGCGCCAGGTACTCTGACCAGAGCGGAAACCCGTCGACCGACATCACCGACGTCGTGCCGCCGCGCAGGTGCCGCTCCTTGAAGGCGTGGACCTCGGCCTCAGTCGGGGACTTCGACCCGGTCGCGTGCGCGGGACCCAGCGTCACGCAGTGGACGTGGATGTTGATCAATCCTGGGGCGATGACGGCGCCGGGGTAGTCCATGGTCGCACGCCCCGGGCCGCGACCGGCGCCGACCTGCGCGATCCGCGTACCCTCAATCACGACGTAGCCCGGTTCATGGACCGTGGCGCCGTCACCGGTCACCACGGTCCCGGTCAGGATATCGGCCATTGACGCTCCTTGCCCGGTAGGATCAGCGGGCCGTGACGCGCTGGTCCGCGCGATCGTTCGCGGCGGCCAGCGCGGCCAGTACCTCGTCCGTTGTCTTGATCTTGGCGAAGACCTCGTTCAGCACCCGCAGTGAGAACTCGTGCATGTCATGGGTCCAGGTGCCGCAGGCGTCGTCCACGACGAGCACGCGGTAGCCGAGATCCTTGGCGTCGCGGGCCGCGCTCTCCACGCACCCGCCGGTCATCACCCCGACCATGATGAGGTTTCGGATGCCGATATTTTGCAGGACGTAGTGGATCGACGTCGAGTTGAAGACGCTACCGGTGGTCTTATCGAAGACCATCTCGTCTCCCATCGGCGCCAGCTCGGCCAGGATCTCGGCTTCCTTGGCGCCCGGGGGAAACATGTGGCCCAGTTCCTTGTGCGCCAGGCTCCGGTCGCGGCCGTCACGCGTCAGCGAACGGATGCGCGTAAAGACCACCTCAACCCCGCACGCGCGGCACGCGTCCTCCAGACCGCGGATGTTTGGAACGATCAGGTCCATCCGCCGCTCCATGTAGTCGAGCCCATTCGTGTACCCGTGGTCGCGGCGGTGTTTGAAGATGCCGTAGTCCTTGTGGGCGTCGGCATACTGCATGTCGATGACGAGCAGCGCGGTATCCTGACGGCGGAGCAGCGGGTCGGCCAGACGAGGCCGCCAGCCGATATACGGGTCATCGCGCGAGATCGGTGTCGCCATCAGTCCTCCCCAGAAATGGCCGCGTCTATCGGCGGCTAGTATGCGCGTCGCGACCGGCCACCCATCAGGAGGATTCGCCGGCGGTGGACACGAACCGCGATCTACCCTCGAATCAGTTCCGCCTTCGCGCGAAAGGAGTCGTTTCCTGCCGGTCACTATGCTACGCACGAATCGCGACAGCCTTGTCAGGATGGCCGTTGCGGGCATCATCGCACCCCCGACGTTGGCGCGCGGCGGCCCGCATCGCGTCACGGCCCGCGGCGAGGCGTTCGTGCCCATCGGCATGGCCGGTATCGTCTACAACGCGCGCCCGGGCTGCCCGGCGTTTGGCTGGGCCGCCGATCACCTGGAGCCCGCCGTGTGCGTGGACGCTCCGGACACCCAGGAGCATCATGCGCTGCACTACCTGACCAACTTGGGCAACGACGCGGTGGTGGTCTCGGGGGAGGCGAAGGGCGCGCGGGGGATCGTGATGGGCGAGCATGCCCGATTCATCGTCGATTTCGCCCCGGCCGACATGGATCGGATGTGCCCCGGTGACCGCGTGCAGATCGCGGCGTGGGGGACGGGGCTGCGGCTCCTCGACTATCCTCAGGTCTCTGTGTGGAAGCTCGACCCGCGGCTGCTCGACCGCATGGGGATCGAGGAGGCCGGGGGCGCGCTGCGCGTGCCCGTCACGCACATCGTGCCGTCGCGGATCATGGGCTCGGG
>CBRGMJ010000021.1:0-9349 GCA_967797525.1 uncultured bacterium
CCGGCTGGCCGGCCGGCGGCGGCGATTCGAGAGCGCGACGAGACGCCGCGATGGCATCCAGCCGCCGCTTTGCGGTGTCGAGATCGCCCTGAGCGCGCGACTGCGCGGCACGCCGCGCCGCCAGCTCCGCGTCTACGGGGGCCTTCCGCTCTCTGACTTCCTTCTCTATGGCGTCGAACCGACGAGTTTCGGACTGCTTCTTGTCCTCGTGCTCTTTGCGCTGCTGGTCGAGCGATGAGAGCCGCTCGCCTACCGCCGCCTGCTGCGTGGCCGCACCCGCGATGCGCTGGGCCACGTCATCCGCAGCCGGAACGGCAACTTTTGCCTCCCAGGCCAGCCGCCCGAGTGCGGTGAGTCTATCATCGCGGACCCGATCGGCAGCGGCGATGCGCCTTCTCAGCCCCACGCGTCTGTACTTGCGGCCGATCTCCCGCAAACCATTACGAATCACACCGATCATCGGCACTCCTCCAAGCGGAGACAACGAGATTTCGCCCTGGCAGTTCAATACGGGCGCGGGGAATCCTGTGAGAGGGGCCTGCAATGACCAGGGTGGATGGAGATGTTGTGCTACGGCGGAGAACGATGTTCTCGGGGACCGGTGGCCGGGTCACGGCTACTGGGCGGAGAACCCGCATGGCCAGGACTTTGATGGGAGGAGTACAGGCCATCAAACGGAAATCCCCCAGTAATACGCCTCCAAAGCACGCAGGAGGGCCGGCCCGTTGGATTGCCCATGAAGCAGCTCACGGTGAACACCTGAGTGAACGGGAATACATCGGCCGTCAGCACGCCCCTGGCGTTGTCTGAAGTGGTCCGGGCCCGCCAGATCCCCAAGGGCGATCGGATCGTCCTGACCGCATGCGGCGGAGGGGATCCATTGGACGTGGCGATCATACGGGGGGCGATCAGCGATCGCAGTTCGCGTCTCATGGCGACATTGGGAGGTGAATAGGTATGGCAAAGGTGGCCCGGTCCGCCCTGGTCCTGGTAATCCTCGCTGCTCTCTTCCTTCTTCTTCCCCCACTTGAACTTGCGTCGGCAGCACCGAAAACTCGCCTCTCTATCAATGCTGGGCCTGCGGCAACGGAATTGCTTCCCCTAGGCGAGGGGCTGGCCCGGCTGATCGCTCGGACGTTGCCAAATGTCGAGGCATCTGCGGAAACTGCGTCCTCGTTTGCCGAGGTCGCCCTGCGAATTCACGAGAAACGAGCCGATCTGGCCTTTCTGGGAGGAAGCATTGCCTATCAGGCCTCCCGGGGCGAGGGCGTATTTCAAGGAAGACGAATACCGGTGCGCACCCTCGTCCCACTCTTCAACACTTACCTTCATCTCGTCACTCTGGACGGCACCGGGATCAACTCCCTCGCGGACCTGCGGGGGAAGCGCGTTTCCATCGGCCCGGCTGGGAGTGGCTACCGTGTGTCCACGCTGGCGGTGCTCAACGCAGCGGGGATCGATGCCGAGCGCGATATCCGTGCGGAGAGCCTCAGCCATCTCGCCGCCGCGCCTGCGCTGCGCGAACGGCGGATCGATGCGTTCTTCTGGGCAGCATTCCCTCCTGGGTCGGTTGTATTGGAGCTGGCCACAACTCCTGGTGTTCGGATGAAGCTCATCCCTTTGGGTGGGGTCGCTCCAACGCTGCAAAGAGAGCAGCGCAATATCTACTTCAACCTTATCATCCGCAAGGAATTCTACCCGGGTGTGCCTGCGGATGTAGCGACGATTGGGACGATCGATCTGCTCGTTGTTCACCAGGATTTTGGCGCCGACCTCGCCTACCAGATCACAAAGCTGGTCTTTGAGAATCGCGCAGAACTGGCTCAAGCTCACAGGAAGGCACAGTACATCACTCTGCTGGGGGCAGCGGGGCGCTCATCAATCCCGTTCCATTCCGGGGCGATCCTGTATCTTAAGGAACGTGGCGTAGAAGGCTTCTAATGAGCTTGCTTCGGGTTTGGGAACGCTGGTGCCCCCAGCGGGATTCGAACCCGCGTCGCCGGCTTGAAAGGCCGGTATCCTAGGCCAGCCTAGACGATAGGGGCAAAACCGCCCTTCAGTATAACACTGTGAGGGCGCCTGCTGACCGGGCCCGGTTCACGCGCCCCATGCCGCGCTCCTCTCGCTACAGCGGCCCCCGCACGGCGCCGCCATCAACCTGGATCGTGCACCCGGTGATAAAACTCGAGCGGTCCGAGGCCAGGAACACCGCTAGATCGGCGAACTC
The DNA here is from genome assembly GCA_967797525.1 of uncultured bacterium. Taxonomy (GTDB): domain Bacteria; phylum Sysuimicrobiota; class Sysuimicrobiia; order Sysuimicrobiales; family Humicultoraceae; genus JBGPNN01. Next base: position 2,228 of record CBRGMJ010000021.1, read on the forward strand.
GCGCGGCTCGCCCAGGCGGCCGAGCGGAATCTGCGACAACCAGAGCCGCTGTGTGGCCTCGTCCGCCGTCATGTTACCCCGCGTCGCGTACTGCTGCGTGAGCTCGACCAGACGGTCCGTCGCGATCGGCCCGGGGCAGATGGCGTTCACCAGGATGTTGTGCGGTGCCAGTTCGATCGCCTGGGTCTTTGCCAGACCGACCACGGCCAGGCGCACCGCGTTGGACAGCGCCAGGTTCGGGAGCGGCTGCTTGACGGTGAACGAGGTGATATGGATAATCCGTCCCCACTGCTGCCGCTGCATGACCGGGATGACAGCGCGACAGAGACGTACGACTGACAGCAGCAGCGTGTCGACCGCGGTCGTCCACTGCGTGTCGGTCAACCCTGCGACCGGACCCGACGGCGGCCCTCCCGCGTTCGTCACCAGGATATCGATGCGGCCCCAGCGCTCGAGTGTCTGGGAAACCAGCCGGTCGACGTCCTCGGCGAGGCTGACGTCTGCGGTCACCGGCAAGACGTCGCCGCCGGCCCCGCGATACGCATCGGTTCTCGAGATCTCGGCCGCCGCGGCGGTGATCGCCTCAGCGGACCGCGAACACATCGCGACCCGCGCGCCTTCCACGGCAAGACCCTCGGCGATGGCGCGCCCGAGGCCCCGGCTGGCTCCGGCGACAACGGCCACTTTCCCCTTCAATCCCAGATCCATCGGGGATGCCTCCGGCAGTGACTATGCTGACGCGGCGTCGCGGCGAGGAGTATTTTGGCGAGACGCGAGGCGGTATCCTCCCCAACGATACACGGGCCCAAGGATACACGGGCTCGCGTGGCCTCAGGGCGGACTGCGTCGAGCGGGGCGGCCACCCGTAGCCGCGACCCAGATGACGCTCCGCCGGAAAGCGGCGAGGCGCGACTTGGCCACGGGGATGTGCGTCTCCTCGCTATCGTCGAGCAACACGCTGGCCACATGGCGCGACCAGGGCACCAGCGCGCGGACCCGGCACAAGTTGACCAGATACGCCCGGTGCGTGCGGAGGAACCCGAGCGGCACCAGCATGCGCTCCAGCCGGCTCAGCCGCGTGCGCAACCGGTGCGTCTCGTCGGCATGCACCAGGCAGAATCGCCGGTGAGCGACGACGTAGCGGATCGACTCCGGCGCCAGCGCCACGTGATGATCGCCCTCCGGGATAAACACGCGGGAGACCGCGCGCGCCGGCGGATGGCGGACGATGTCGACGTCCGCCTCGGACAGCCGCGACCGCACCCGGCGGACAGCTTCTTCGACGCGGGCCGCCGCCAGCGGTTTGATCAGGTAGTCTGCCGCGTCCAGATCGAACGCCGACGCCGCATAGTCTGTGTATCCTGTGGTGAACACGATCGCGGGTCGCACGGTCCCGCGCAACCGCCGCGCGACTTCAAGCCCGTCGAGGTCGGGCATCCGCACATCTAGGCACAGGACGTCGGGCCGCTCCTGCGCCGCTGCCGCGATGGCCTCACGGCCGGTCGAACACTCGGCGAGCGTGCTCACGTTGCACGCGTCGAGCAGCGCTCGGAGGTGGGATCTGGCCCACGGTTCATCATCGGCAATCACGGCGCGGAGGACCGGCGTGGTCATGCCCGTGGCGCCCTCCCAACGAGCACCGGCGTGCTGATGGCGGCGATCGTCCCCACCCCAGGTCGTCCCAGCAACCGGAGACGCGCCCGCGTATTCCACAACGCCGCCAGGCGGATCCGGATGCCGGCCAACCCCCACCCCTGCCGGCGCCCGGCGCGCAGCGGTCTTCGAGGACCCGGACCATTATCCACGACCGCGAGGTGGAGCATACCGCGTGTGATGCGCCCGGTGACACGAACGTGTCCGCCGGCGGGCCGCTGCGCGATGCCGTGGATGACCGCATTCTCCACAAGGGGCTGCAAGATGCATGGGGGCACCAAGACGTCGAGCGCCTCCCGGGGCAGCGACACTTCCAGCCTGATACGCCCGCCCATCCGCGCCCGCTGCAGGCCGACGAACGAGAGCGCTAGCCGCAGTTCGTCAGCCAGCGGGATCAGCGGCGCCGCAGGCCCCACCATCCGGCGCAACAAATCCGAGATTTCGGCGAGCAGATCCTCTGCAGCGTCGGGCCGGCGGCGGATCAGCGCACTCACGGCACTCAAGCTATTGGCGAGCATGTGCAGCTGCGTATGGCCCTGATAGATCGGAAGAAAGTGCAGGGCCGTGCCTTTCGAGAGTCCGTCTCGCTGAGGCATGGAGACCCCCGTCATGCGTTCACCAGAGAGATCCGGACCAGGGGACCCGCACGGCAGACTCTCAACTCACTCCGCCTGACGGCGGCGGAATCGAAAGGATGCCAGTGGAGGTGTATGTGTCGTTCGTGGAGACGAAGGGCTGCTCCTGCCGGACGGCGCGAGTCCTTCGAATGCCGCGCATCGGCTCGCCGGCCAGGAAGCGGCGTAGACAGACGAGACCGCGTGTCTGGATCTCGACGATTCGTGTGATCGAAAGGGACAGCCGCGCCGCCACCTCGCGAAGCGGCAACCCTTCAAAGAACCGCATGACCAGTACGTCGCGGTCACGCTCCGGGAGCGCCCACAGGCCGCGGCAGAGCTGGCGGCGCAAATCGGCTTCAACGGCGCGCGCTTCGGGGCCGTCGCCTTCATCGGCCGGAACCGCGAGCGCGTGATCGAGGTCCACCAACTGGACACCGGATTCCTTCCCCCAATCCCGCTCGCGCCGGGCGGGATAGACCTCGGCGCGCGGCTCGGCCGCCTGGGCGCCCGGAGGCCAGCGCGCCTTCTGCGCGCGCCGCAACGACCGCGGGAGCGGATCGCGCCGCCGCAGCCCATCCAGCATGGCGCCCCGGATGCGGTGCCCGGCATAGGTGGAGAACGCCACACCACGACCAGGATCGTACTTCCGGACTGCCTCGATCAACCCGATAACACCGTCATTGATCAACTCGCTCACCTCGACCACGCGTGGTAGGCCTCGGCTCATCGTCCTCGCGATGGTGGCCACGAGCGGAAGGTAGACGTGCACGTCTGGCGCCGCAGCGTTCTGTTCCACGATGCACCCCCGGCCGCCGGCCGATCACATGAGCGGCGGCAGTCCAGAGCATGCAGCAGCGCACTCCCTCACCGCCTCTCAACACGCGCGACTGGGGAAAATGGGGATTGGAAGGAAGCGTGGGCGCGACAATCCGGGGTTGTCGAGGTATCATGAGGTCGCCCGTGCATCAGGCGGGCGAATTTTTCAGTGGTGTCGATTCCCCGAAGGGAGTGTGCACTTGCGGCGAGTGGTCGACGGCGCGACGCTCGGGTACGCGATCGAAGGCCAGGGCCCCCCGATCGTCTTGCTCCATGGCTTCCCCTTGAACCGCGCCATGTGGGGACCTCAGGTCAGCATGCTCCGCGAACGCTTCACCGTGATCACGCCCGACCTCGTGGGATTCGGCGAGTCCGACCCTCCGGCCAACCCGGACGGCATGACCATGGACGCGTTCGCCCAGGCCGTCGTGCGCCTGTTGGAGACCCTCGGCTATGACCGGGTGATCCTGGGCGGATTCTCGATGGGTGGGTACGTCCTCTTTCGTGTGCTCGCGCGCGCCGCCGCCCGGATCGGCGGGCTCGTGCTCGCCGATTCACGCGCGGGGGCGGATTCAGGTGAAGCCCGTCAGCGCCGAATGGCGACGATCGCGCGCATCCGCGAGCAGGGTCCTGAGGGGTTTCTCGGCGAGTTCACCGCCGGTCTGGTGGGGACGACGACAAAAACGACGCGACCCGGCTTTGTCGACACCGTCCGGCGGCTCGTCGGCACACCGCCGGTGCCCGCGTTGGTCGGGGCACTCACTGCGATTGCCACCCGGCCGGACAGCCGGCCGCTCCTGGCATCGGTCGCGGTTCCCACGCTCGTGCTCGTCGGCGAGGAGGATACGATCACACCGCCCGACGCAGCAAAAGAGATGGTCTCCGGAATTCGCGGCGCCCGGCTGGTGACGATCCCGGCCGCCGGCCATCTGGCGAACCTTGAGGTGCCCGAGATATTCAACGCCTCACTGTTGGACTTCGTGGGCCGACTGTAGAGAAGGCGCGCTACTCCCGCCGATCGAGGGGGACGTACGTCCGGTCGAGAGGTCCGGTGTATTCGGACATTGGTCGGATCAGCCGGTTGTCACCGTACTGCTCCAGTACGTGAGCGGTCCACCCGGAGATGCGGCTGACGGCGAACGTCGTGGTGTACAAGTCCATCGAGATCCCCATAGAGCGGTAGACCGACGACGAGTAGAGGTCGACGTTTGGAAAGATCCGCCGCTGGGCCATCGTAATCTCTTCGACCTTGCGCGTGAGCTGATACCAGCGCGGATCGCCGGCCCGCTCGCCCAATCGTTGAGACAACGTGCGCAGGAACCGCGCCCGCGGGTCTTCGGTGCGGTAGACGCGATGACCGAACCCTGGGATCTTCTTCTTCGCGGCCAGCATGTCCATGATCACCGGCTCGACGCGGTCGACCGATCCGATGTGCTCGAGCAGCCGCATGACCTCTTCGTTCGCGCCGCCGTGCAGCGGGCCTTTGAGTGTCCCGATGGCCGACACGCTGGCCGAATGCATGTCCGACAGTGTGGCGGCGGTCACGCGCGCGGAGAACGTGCTGGCGTTGAATTCGTGATCAGCGTGGAGGATGAAGACCACGTCGAGGGCGCGGGACACCTCGGGATCCGGCGCGGTCCCGTGCAGCAGGTAGAGATAGTTGCCCGCGTGATTGAGGTCGTCGCGCGGGCGCAGCGGCGACTGCCCTGAGCGCAGGCGGTGAAACGCAGAGACGAGCGCGGGGATCTGCGCGGTCAGCCGGACGGCCTTGCGGAGGTTCGCCTCGCGTGAGGTATCGGCCGCATCGGGATCGAAGTGTGCAAGAACCGAGACCATCGTGCGTAGCATGGCCATCGGCTGTGCTCCGGCGGGGATCTTCCTGAGGAGGTCGAGCACGCCCGCGGGGAGCGCGCCGGCCGCGTGCAGCTCGGCGCGCATCGCGCCGAGCTCGGCTCGTGTCGGTGGGCTGGCGTGCCAGAGCAGGTACGCGACCTCTTCGAACGTCGAGTGTTGCGCCAGATCGTCGGCGTCGTACCCGCGGTAGACGAGGCGCCCCTTGACGCCGTCGATAAAGCAGATCGACGACGTTCCGGCGATGACGCCTTCGAGACCGTCGGTCGGCTTGGGCGGGCCTGGTTGGGTGACCATCGTGCCGTCCTATGACCCGGCCGCACCGGCATGCTGCCGGTCGAGGTCGTGGAAGCGGCCGTGCTCCTTATGGAAGAAGAGTTCGAGGTCGGCGACCGGGCCGTTGCGATGCTTGGCGACGCGGATCTCTGCCACGTTCTCCTTGCCTTCGGAGCGGGCCTTGCCATGATCGTAGTACTCCTCACGATAGATGAAGAGCACCAGATCGGAGACCTGTTCGAGCTCGCCACTCTCCCTCAAATGCGACAATTGAGGCCGCCGGGTACCGGTCGCCTCCACCACCCGTGAGAGCTGCGAGATTGCAATCACCGGGATGTCAAGTTCCTTCGCCAGCGACTTGATCGACCGGGCGATCTCCGACACTTCCTGCGTGCGGTTCTCGGCCCGTTTGTAGGACTGGATCATCTGGATGTAGTCGATGATGATCAACCCAAGCCCGTGTTCGGCACGCAGTTTGCGCGCCTTCGCGCGCATCTCGATCGACGAGAGATTGGCCGTATCGTCGACGAAGATCGGCGCCTCCGACAGACGTCCCATGGCCTCGGCCAGCCGCGGCCAATCTGCATCCGTCAGGTAGCCGCTACGCAGCCTGGAAGAGTCGACCTGTGCCTCGCTGCACAGCATCCGCTGCACCAGTTGTTCTTTGTTTGTCTCCAGGCTAAAGATCGCCACCGGGACCTTGTGATTCAGCGCGGCGTGCTGCGCGATGTTCAGCGCAAACGTGGTGTTGTGAACGCAGATATCGTTCGCTACGAAGTTGTGCGTCCCGGGCACTGTCAGATCGTACACTTGATAGGCGCCGATCTCTTCGATGGTCACGACCTCTTCCCACATCACATCGACGTCTTCGATCAGCGAACGCTGCGCGTTGCGGGCCCACCGACGCAGCTTTTCCCACCCGAAGACCCCCACCTCGCGGAACAACGCCAGCGCCGCGGTGACACCCACGGTCAGCGTCGCCCCATCGCGTGCGGACGGCACGCCGAAGCGCAGGAGCAGGTGTTGGAGGCCCCGCGCGCATCGCACCGATGGGAATCCCGCCTGCACGCGATAGCCATCGGGATGCTCGGTGATCTCCGCGATGCTGCCCAACAGTCGATTGAGGAACAACCCGAGTTTCTCGCGCCGCAGTGTAAAGACGCACGGAGGAATCGCGCGCCCCGCCGGTGGGTGGGCCAGTTCGGGATAGCGCCAGAGGAGATCGGCCACCGCCGTACCGCCCTCGGCCCCGCCGCCGATCCCCGAGGCCGCCTGGGGCGTACCGGGCTGTGGATGGCGTGAGGCGGCTAGAATCGCTTCGGCCGCTGAAGCGGCGTCGGCGAAGTCCTCCGCGATGCGCGGGTTGGCCGGCAACCGCCCACTGCAGAGGTAGGCCAGCAGTTTCACCTCGTGATCAGGGAGCTCGGCGCGGCCAAAGACCGGGAGACGCCTCGGGACCGCGACGAGCGCGCCGGGTGCAAGCGCCCCCAGCGGTTCCCAGCCACTAGGCGTGAGGAACGGATGCGTGAGCGTCGTCTCGACCTCACGGCCGCCATTGGTTCTCACGCGAAACACCGGCTTAATACCGTCATCGACGAAGACGCTTGGCGCGGCCGGCTTGAATTGGTGATCGCGATCAAGGGTAAGGAGGTGTGCCTTGCCCTGCACCACCATTTCCTGGATGGTGCGCACTTCGCCGGTCGACGCATCCACGACTTCGGCATCGAACTTCAGACATTTGCCCATGGAAGGACGCGCGGCCACAATGATCAGGTCGGACGGTTGGAGTCCTGCCGTCAGCCGGTCGAGCGTGGCGAAGCCCGTCGGCACGCCGGTGACCATGCCCTTGTCACGGTAGCGCTTGTCGATGCGTTCAAACGATTCACGCAGGATCTCGGGAATCGGGACA
>CBRGMJ010000022.1:0-9229 GCA_967797525.1 uncultured bacterium
TCCTCTGCGCGCAGCAGGCGATCAGGCTGATGACGGGGCTCTACGACGCCTTCATCGCGAACGACGCGTACGCGTGCGTGTAATTCAGGACGACGTTGATCCCCCGGCTGCTCTCGGGCGACGACCCGGTGAAATCGATGAAGACCTCGTCGCCGGTCTTCCGGATCTGACAGCGCACGACGATGGGCTCTTCGAACCCGTCGCCCCAGGTCTCGCTCCGCCATTCGCCGTCGGGCAGGGCGCGTATGCACGCGCGTACCGCGGTTTCGGAGCGCCGGACGATCTCGTCGGCCACGTCATCGATGTCCGCCAGGTCAAACTCGTCCGTCATCTCGAGCAGCGCCCGGCCGCCGGCGTCGTTGCAGGCCGTCTGCGCGTAGAGGTCGCCGACCACCTCGTCCGGCAGGCGCACGTTCTCCCGGACGATCCGGATGAGGATGTCGTTGGGCCGGCCGCGATCGAAGAGCTTCATGATCGGCAGGCGCAGGCCTTCTTCATAGACCTCGCGCGCTTCGGCCGAGAGGACGCGACCGCCGATGTCGGCAGCGTGGCACGTATTGGCGAACAACCCGATCACGCGTCCGTCCTTGAAGATCGGCGTGGTGATCGTGATGTCGTTCACCTGACCGGCCGTCATCCATGGGTCGTTGGTCAGCAGCACGTCGCCCGGCGCCAGCACGTCGAGCGGGTACACCGTGAGGAAGTGCCCCATGCACGTCGCCATCGCGTTGATGTGGCCGGGCGTGCCGCTCACCGACTGCGCGATCATGCGCCCCTTGGGATCGAACAAACCGCAGGCCAGGTCCTGGCTTTCACGCACGACGGTGGAAAACGCCGTCCGCATGAGCGCGTCCTGCTGCTCGGTCACGACCGCCAGCAGGCGGTTCCAGATGACTTCGAGCATGATGGGATCGATCCGCGTCTCATGCATCGGCGAACTCCACAACGACGTTCGCGTGCCCGTCGACCCGCGCGCGGCCTCGGGGACCCACGAGCAGGGTCGATTCGCGTTCTTCGATGATCGCCGGACCGGGCACCGTCTCTCCGGGCTCGAGCGCGTAACGGTCGAAGACCGGCACGTCGATGAAGCGGGTTTCTTCAGCGATGTACGCCTTCCGGGTGCCCTTGCGCGCGCAGGCCCCAGCGTCGCCCATCGGCAGCCGGAAGTCCACCGAGGGCGGCGGCCCACCGGCCACCACGCGCCAGTTCACGACCTCCAGCGGCACGTCGGGACCCTTGCGCCCGTACAACGTCTGATACACGCGCTCGAAGTGTTCCGTGATCAGCGGCAGATGCTGCGGCCCGAGGCGTCCATCCGGCACGGGGACCGAGACCTCGTGACCCTGGCCCACGTACCGCATCTCCGCGCTGCGTTGATACGAGATCTCCGATGGCGCCAGCCCGGACCGCTGCAACAAGACACGTCCGTCATCGGCCATCTCGCCGAGCAGCGTGTTGGCAAACGTCCAATCCAGTTCATCGAGCCGGCCCTGCGCACTGCGCGCGAAATCGAACGCCAGCGGCGCGGCCAGCAGGCCGAAGGTCGACCCGACTCCGGCGCCGAGCGGCGAGATCACCGCGGGCAGCCGCAGGATCTCCGCGAGCCGGTAGGCGTGCACCGGGCCCGCGCCCCCAAACGCAAAGAGCGGCATGCGACGCGGATCGATGCCCCGCTCGTTCAAATGCGCGCGAGCCGCGTTGGCCATGTTCTCGTTGACGATCTGGTGGATACCCCAGGCCGCCTGTTCCAGGTTCAGACCGAGACGCGTGGCCAGACCACCCAGCGCGCGGCGCGCGGCCTCGACGTCCAGACGCATCTTCCCGCCAAGAAAGTACTCGGGATTGAGATAGCCGAGCACGAGGTCGGCGTCAGTCACGGTCGGCTGCTCGCCGCCACGACCATAGCACGCCGGGCCGGGTTCGGCGCCGGCGCTCTCCGGCCCGACTTTGAGCAACCCCAGGGAGGAGACCTGCGCGATGCTGCCGCCCCCCGCCCCGATCTCGATCATGTCGATGACTGGGATCTTGATGGGCAACCCGCTGCCGCGCCGGAACCGGTAGACGCGGTCGACCTCAAATTCGTGCACCTTGCGGGGCGCGCCGCGTTCGACGGCGCACAACTTCGCAGTCGTGCCCCCCATATCGAAGGACAACAGGTCGGCAAAACCTGCGCGGGTCCCCAGCGCCGCGGCGGCCAGCGCACCGGCGGCAGGCCCCGACTCGAGCAGCCGCACCGGGAACCGGGCCGCGGTCTCGGCGGTGCCCGTGCCGCCGCTGGACAGCATCACGAGCAGTTCGCCGCTGAACCCCAACGCGTTCAGCCGGCTCTGCAGCTGCCCGAGATAGCCGGCGACACGGTCCTGGACGTAGACGTTGGCGACGGTCGTGCTCGTGCGCTGGAATTCGCGGATCTCCGGTGCGACCTCCGAACTCAGTGAGATGCGCATGTGCGGCGCGACCTCGGCGATCAGTTCGGCGGTTCGCCGCTCGTGGGCCGGGTTGCGAAAACTGTGGAGATAGCACACCGCGATGGCCCCCACGCCCTTGTCGCGCAACTCGGCGACGAGCCGGCGCACGTAGCCTTCGTCGAGCGGCTGCACCACGGCGCCGTCGGCCGCGACGCGCTCAGGTACGTCGAAGCGTAGATGACGCGGGACGAGCGGCTTAGGAAACTCGAGGTTCAAGTCGTAGAGATCGAACCGATGCTCGCGGCCGATCTCCACCGCGTCGCGGAACCCCGCCGTGGCCAATAGCGCCGTCGGTGGGCCGCGCCGTTCGATGATGGCGTTGGTCACCAGCGTCGTCCCGTGTACCAGCATCCCGCGCTCACCCGACCGCGCGCCGGTGGCGCGCAGGGCCTCACGCAACTCCGTCTCGACCGCCAGGCTCGGGTCATCGGGTGTTGTCAGGGTCTTGCCGACGACGGCGCGCCCATCATCGCCGACCAACAACAAATCGGTGAACGTCCCGCCGATATCGATGCCGGCGCGGATCATGCGTTCAGTCTCGGAATCCCTGCGGGGGTGGGCTCTGGTGCCACAGATCAAACACGACCGGCTGCCGGCGGGTGTCGTGGTCCTCATCGTCTTCGAAAGGTTCCATCTCACAGAAAAATTCCACGCGTACGGCATCGGGGTCTCGGACGTACACCGCGATGTTGTTGCCGGCGGCGTGTCGCACCGGCCCCGCTTCCACCGTCCACCTCTGCAGCGCGACCCGGTCGAGCACGGTCTTGATAGCATCCCACGATCCGACGTCATACGCGTGGTGGTGCAGCACCGGCTGATCGAATTTCAGGAACCCCACGTTGTGGTGCTCGCCGGCGCACCGGAGGAACGACTGCAGGCCGGGCACCCAGTCGGATACGCGGAATCCGATCGCGCGGAAGAACGCCAGATCCGCATCCGGGTCCGGGCTCATCCGGGTGAAATGGGCCTGCCGCAGGAGCGGGGCGGCGACCCCGGGCACCATGACGGCCAGACGCTGCATCGCCCGATACACTTCGTTCCACATCCCAAGCAAATCTTGAAACTGGAATGCTACCCCAAGACGGCCGGGCTCTGCCGGCGCCGGTCGCAGCGGGACGCCCGCGCGCGTCAGGACGGTCCGGAGGGCTTCGGTGTCTTCATCGCTGTCGGTCTCCCAGCCAAGATGCAACGGCGCCGCGCGCGACGCCGCAGGGTTCAACAGCGGATGCAGTTCCAAACAGTGGTGCTCGAACTGCGATCGCAGATACACGATGCCGCCGGCGCGTTCGACCTCCGCAAGCCCGACCACACGCGTGTAGAAGTCGGCGGCGCGGCCGACGTCGGGGACCGCCATCGCCAGATGACCCGGCCGGCGGATGCGGCGGGGCGGGCGTACGGTCATCGCGGCTTTCGCGTCAGGAATCCATCGAGCCGCTGCCCCGTGCCCGCGGCCAGGCAGCGATCGTACACCATCCGCGCGACGGCCAGATCTTGCGCTGCGGTGCCCGACGGCTTGAAGAGCACCAATCGGGGGGATGCAGGACGCAACGCGCTCCCTTCACGGAGCACCGCCGGCAGTTCCACGATGTCGTCCTCCCGAATCACGCGGGCGGCCAGCCCCGCCTGGATGTCGCCCGATTCGGCCATCGCCTGACCGCGGTGGTCGACGATCACGCGCCCCGCGCGAGCCATCGTGCGGTCGTCGATCTCACGCAACTCGGGCCGGGTCGACCCAATCGACACGATGACCGCGCCTTCGGAAAACCACGCGCCGTCGACGACCGGCGCCGTCGCACGGGTGGCGAGCACAACCAGCGGCGCCCCCGCCGCGGCCCTGGCCGTGTCCGCCGCATCGACGCGAATGCCAAGATCCCTCGTCATTTCGGCCGCGAAGGCCGAACGCCTTTCTGTGTTGGGGCTGAACACACACACCCGCCGCACGTCGATGGTGCGCGCGATCGTCTCCACCTGCCCGCGCGCCTCGAATCCCGACCCGATCACGCCTAGCAATGGCACGCCGCCGGGACAGACGCGTCGCAGGAACGCGGCGCTGACGGCGCCGGTACGCACCTGCGTCAGCACCGAGGCGTCCATCATCGCCAGCAGATCGCCGGTGCGCTCGTCGTAGAGGAGCAAGAGATACGAGAGCCCTGCCCCGCGCGCGAGGGCCATCACCTTGACGCCCATGACCTCGCGCCCCCCGTCACCGAACAGCGCGCCGGGCATGACGCGAAACCATCCGTGGTCCACGTCAAACGTCACGCGGCCCGGTACCCGGGTGTGACCTGGAGTTTCATCGAGCAGGACTCGCTCGATGACGTCAACCGCCGCCCGGTGGTCGAGCGCCGAGCGAACATCGTCCGCCGACAAGACCAGCATCACAGTCCCCGCACCACGCTACGCGGGATGGCGGCCGGCAAAGAACTCCGCATCAGCATCCGGGGTCACGTCGAGCCCGGACTGGACCGCGCCGTCACGCAGCAGACGCATCTGGCCCCCGTTGAGCCGCATGTGCGGCATCCGGATCGGCCCGCCGTTGAACCCATGCAGCCAGTCCATGTACTTCCACGCCAGCCGGTGCACCAGCCCCGCGCCGCCCAGGGTCTGCCGCATGGCCGCGTAGGCCTCCCGGCACGGGTGGACGGCCCAGTAAATCTGCATCGCCTCGTCCCACCGGCCCTCGTGCATCAACCGAAAATACCTCGGTACCCGATCGCCCAAATAGTTGTAGTACGACGTCCCCATCCACTGCATACCGTACGCATCGACCCACGCCGGGGAATTCTGCTCGAAGGGATCGGAGATGACCAGGTCACGCCCGAGTTTCTTCTGCACTTCGACCATGCCCCCGGTGCCCGGCTGCCCGCACTCGTACTTGAGCGCCATCACGGTATCGATCTTCGCCATCTTCACCAGGGCGTCGGGTGGAAACGCCGAGACGTGCAGCCGGCGGAATCCCCAAAAGCCGATGGCGAACAGAATAATGCCGAGATCGGTCGCTCGGCTGATCGCTGCGGCGTACTCGACGATCTCATCCGCCGTTCGCGGGTAAAACGTGAGTGGATAGGACAGCAGCACAGCGTCGCATCCATGCGTTTCGGCGAACCGGCACATCGCGATGACGTCATCGAGCGTGTCGAAAGCCCCATGAAGCACCAGGTGGTGGTTGGCGGGCCGCTCGGCCGCGACGATCTCGATGAACTGTTGCATCTCCTCGGCCGTCGCACCGCACTCCGACGCCACGAGCGACCCCCAAAACCCCATCGAGGCCGCCCGACGAACATCGTGCCGGATCGCGTCGGGATTCAGACGCCGCAGGTCTGACGTGAACGTGGGCATGATCACGTTGCAGACGCCACGCATGGTGGCGCGGGCCCACGCTTTCGCCTCCGCGCGCCGGTAGGGAAGACTCATACGTTTGCCTCCTTCACCGCATCGCCACCAACACCGCTTCGCGTTCCCAGAAGATCAGACGATTGCGCAGTACCGCCAGCAGCCGGTCCACGATGAAGCCGATGACGGCCACGATGACGACGCTGGCAAACACGCGCGCCTGGACAAGCGAGGCCGACGCGTACAGGATCAACCACCCCAGCCCCTCCGTCGAGCTCACCATCTCGGTGAGCACGGTCACGATGAAGGCGATCGGCAGGGCGATCCGAAATCCCGAGAAGACGTGCGGGGCGGCCGCCGGGGCGATGACCTTCCAGAAGATCTGTGCAGGACTGGCCCCCATGTTCTGGGCGGCCCAGAGGTACAAACGGTTGACGTTGCGCGTCCCATAGTACGTCTGAACGGCTATGGGATAGAGGCACTCCAGCGCGATCAGGATGATCTTCGAGAAATGTCCGATGCCGAAGATGAACACGGCGATCGGATAGAGCGCGATGCGCGGCACCGGGTACCCCAGCGAGAACAGCGGCTCGACCGTGCGGCCGAAACGCGCCGACCGGCTCATCAGCATGCCAAGCGGCACACCGGTTATCACGGCCAGACCGAATCCCAGCACCACGCGTGTCATCGAGGCGCCCAGGTGCGGGCCGAGCTGGTGACCCCGCAGGAGGACGATCGCCTGCTCCGCGATGGCGCCCAGCCCCGGGAACAGCCGCGGGTTCGACGCGCCAAACCGGGCAAACGCCTCCCACGCCAGGAGCGCCACCACAACCGGATACACGGGTGCGATCCCCGTCAGTACGGCGCGCGCGACCCTAGGCATGGGCGACATCCTCGCTGACCGCGTAACCGACGAGCAGCAATCTGCGCATGAACAGCAGCGCACGGTCGGCGGCGAACCCCAATGTGGCAATGGCCAGAATCGCCGCGAACATGGTGTCGAAGCGCCCGCCGGCGTCCGCATTCAACAACAGGAAACCCAGCCCCAGACGGTTTGATGAGCCGATCAACTCGGACGCCAGCATGAGGATGAACGCCAGCGCGAGCGACACTCGCAGTCCCCCGAAAATGTGCACAGCCGCGCCCGGCACGATCACCCTGAAGAACACCCGGCGCGGCCGCGCGCCCATGTTGCGCGCCGCCCAGACCCACACGGGATCGACCGCACGGACGCCGTACAATGCTGCGATGTAGCAGGGGTAGAAACACGACAACGCGATCAACAGGATCTTCGACGTATCGGAGATCCCAAACCACACCAACAGCACCGGCAGGAAGGCGACCTTGGGCACCGGGTACGTGAGCGAGACCAGGGGTTCGGAAAAACCGGCCACCCGCCGGGAGATGCCGGCGAGCAATCCGATCGCCACGCCGAGGCCGGCGCCGAGTGCGAGCCCGGTCAGCGACCGATACAGGCTGACGGCGCTGTGCAGGAGCAGTTCCCCCGACCGCGCCAACGACGCGAACTCGCCCAGGATGGTGGTGGGGCTCACCAGGTAGCCCGGCAGCAACCCGGCGGACGCCAGCCCCTGCCAGAGCAGGGCCAGGACTGCCACGAACACCGCGCCTTCCTTAGTCACGTGCGCCCTCGCGCGTCACCGCGTCTTCGCGAAGCTTCAGCACTTCCTCCCTCAGCAAATCCCACACCTGGTTCCGCGACTCGAGAAACGCCTGGCTCTTCTTCACCTCCAGGCTCCGCGGTCTCGGAAACCGCACGGGCACCTCAGCCTTGATGCGTCCGGGCCGGGCCGAGAACACGACGACGCGATCGCCCAGATAGACGGCTTCCTCGACATCGTGCGTCACGAACAGGACCGTCTTCCCGGTCTGGAGCCAGATACGCTGCAACTCCTCCTGCATCAACTCACGAGTCTGCGCGTCCAGCGCCCCAAAGGGCTCGTCCATCAACAGCACCGTCGGGTCGAATGCCAGCACGCGCGCCAGCGCCACGCGCTGCTTCATCCCACCCGAGAGCTCCGATGGAAAGGCATCTCTGAACCCAAGCAGACCGACCAGGTCGAGATACCGTTCGGCGATCGAGACCCGCTCGGCCCGGGGCCGTCCCTGCACTTCCAGCCCCCAGGTGACGTTCCCAAAGACGGTCCGCCAGGGGAACAGGGCGAGTTCTTGAAACATGACGCCGCGATCGGGCCCCGGCCCGCTGATGTCGCGACCGGCGATCCGCATCGACCCTTCCGTCGGTGCGATGAACCCACCCAAGATATGCAGGAAGGTGCTCTTGCCGCATCCGCTGGGACCAACGACCGTCACAAACTCGCCTTCGTCGACCGCCAAATGCAGATCATCCAGTGCCGACACGCGCCGATCACCCCGAACGAAAACCTGCGAGAGGTGCTCGACCTCGACGAGCGGCACGCCGGCCCTAATAAGGAAGGAACGAGAGATCCACGAGCTTGCGCACGTCGAGGCGCTTCTGCTGCCACCCCAGCTTGACGTGGAGTTCCTGCATCTTGCGGAGAAAGTCCGTCGAAATCCTCGCCGTCGGGTCCCGATAGTAGTCCTGCATCTCAAAGTAGATCGCGGGCGGGGCCGCGACGAACCGTTTGTCCAGCAAGGCCTGGCGCGCCTCGCGGGGGTTCGCCAGATACCACCGGGTGGCCGTGACAAAATCGCGCAGAAACGCGCGCACGGCATCGTGGTTCTTGGTCAAGAGTTCTTCCTCAAAGGGGACGCCGGTTTTGGATGTGAAGACGGTGACCACCCCGCCCCGTGTTTCCTCGAGATGGAGGAACGGGTTGGGAAACACGCCCACATCGATGCGGCGGGCGCGGAGGGCTTCACCCATCGCGGGGAACGGCACGATGACGAAACTGACGTCGCGCTCGGCGTTCAACCCGGCGACGTCAATCGCCGCGCGGGCCCACAGTTCGGTCGCCGTCTTGAAGCCGACGATCCCGATCCGCTTGCCGCGAAGGTCGCGGGGCGCCCGGATGCCCGAGTCGGCGAGGGCGAGGAACGTGGTGTTGTGCCAGTTGCCGCCCGGCACCTCTTTGCTGATGCTGGCGACGAGCTTGAGCGGCAGCCCCTGTTCGGCCGCGAAGAGCGCGGTCGGCCCGGGAATGGTGCCGCCATCAAGCTGGCCGGCTTCGTAGGCGCGGATACGGTCGTCACTGGCCCTGAACGCCGTAAACTTGAGCGCGTAGAGTTTCCCCTGATTCGGAGTGATATCGGGCCGGGCCGCCATCAGCCAGAGCTGTTCCTCCGCCGCGAAGCCGTGACCGAGACGAATCTCAGCCGGAGCCCCGGGCGCGGCCTGGGACGGACCAAAGGCCAGTACGAGCACGAGCAGAACCCCGAGTCCTACGGCTGCGAGCCTCATCTGATGACCCCTCCGCTTCAGGACTTCT
>CBRGMJ010000023.1:0-9211 GCA_967797525.1 uncultured bacterium
CATCCTGGTGAAGGAGATTGCGGTGCACGGCCGCGGGGCGCAGGGCGTCCTGATCCAGCGACTGGAGGAGGGCGACCGCGTCGCGGCTGTGGCCCGCGTTGCCGCGAGAGAGTAACCCCGTGTCGGCGCCCTGGATGCGTTGGATTCAGGCCCTGGGGGTCATCGGCGGGACGGTCTTGCTCCACGAAGTGGCCCACGCTGTCGCCGCGCGGCGCGCCGGTGGAGAGGTCAAAGAAGTCGGCATCGGGTTCGGCCCGCCGCTGGCGCGTGGTCGCCTCGGCGGTGTGACGGTGACGCTGCGTCCGATTCCCCTCGGCGGATTCGCCGCCATCGACGTTGAGAAGCTGCCGCCCGCCCGGCGCCTGCCGGTGCTGCTCGCGGGTCCACTCGCCAACATCGCGGCCGGACTCCTGTTGCGACAGTTGGCGCAGTCGCAAGAGCCTATGCTTCTCCCCGGACAAACGCGGCGAGTCGAAGTCGGCGGTCTCCTGTCGGCGTTGCACATGCTAACGCGTGCTGCGGCCGCCGGCCCACGCGCGCTGTTGCGGACCGCGGGGGACGTCAACCTCAGCGTGGGTCTGGCTAATCTCCTGCCGATGCTGCCGCTCGATGGTGGGCACGTAGCGGCGGCACACCTGGAGGCCGCCGGCGCGAAGCGGTCGATCATCGTCGCGTTCCGGCAGATCACCGCGGGCATCTTCCTCTGGTTTGCCCTGCGCGTGCTCCTGGCCGACCTGGGCAGGCTCAGGCGGGTGACGTGAAGACCAGCATCGAGCCGCTCGTCGATAGCCAGCCGGTTGATGCCGCAGCTCTTCCCATCGAGTGGGCGGAATGGGCCGAGGAGCCCGGTCAGAAAGTGACGATTGACGACGACAGCCGCATTGTGGGCGTCTTACACGTCACCGTGGTGGGTCAGGCTGAAGGATGGCTGGAAGGGTTATGGGTACAGCCGTCCGCGCGGGGGAGAGGAGTAGGTCGTCGGCTGGTTCAGGAGGCCGAGGACGTGCTGCGTGGGTACGGTGTGAGCACGGTGCGCACCGCGATCCCTTCACGGGACTACACGGCGCTGGCCGTCGCCGAGCATGCCGGGTTCAGCCGGTGCACCGAGGCACACGTGCTGGGCGCAGCGATCGCCGCAGGACCGATCGATATCCCTTATGACGCGCAGGTGAGACCTGCCGAGCGCCCTGAGGAGGCAGCTATCTTGAACCTCCTCGCCGCTTCGCGTCTGCTCGGCGCGTGGCGCGGGTTGGTACCGCTAGGGTGGCGCTTCAGACAGGTGCGGACGGAACTGCTCAGAGGTCTGATCAACGACGGCCGAGTGGTCCGCTCCGGGGAAACGGTGGAAGGCGTGGCCGTGTTTGCCGTGCACGGCCCGGCTGCCGTGATCTTCCTTCTCGAAGGCCCGCGGGCACACCACGAGGCGCTGTTTGGGGCCGTCGCGGAGCACGCCCGCCGCGCGGGCGCGAGCCGGATCGCGTTGTTCGCGCCCGAACCCAACCCTCCGTCAGGTATCCGCTCGAGTTTCACCCCCCATGCCTGGTGTCCGGATGGGCTCGTGATTGTCGAGAAGTCGTTGAACGTCCTCCCAACGGTGGAGGGATCGGTGAAACGTAGGCCGAGGGGAGCCAGACGGTGAGCCGGTGAACGGCGGGTGGCTGATCGCCGCATCTGTCCTGCTGGCCGCAGGTGTAGCGTGGGTGCTCGCCACCGCCCGAGCGGGCGCGGCACGTACCGCGTGGATGACTGAACTCGAAGCGCGTGCGCGGGTTGCCGAAAATGTTCGCGATGAATTGCGGCACCGGATGGAGGAGCAAGAAGAGCAGCTGACCGCATCTCGCTCCGCGTTGGATACGGAACGGCAGCACCGTGTCGAGGCGCAGACGCGTCTCGAGGCCGCGCAGCAGAACGTCGTCGCACAACAACAGCTGCTCGAGCGGGCGACGGCGGAACTCACGAACACGTTCAAAGCGTTGAGCGCGGACGTGCTACGGGATAACAACGAAACGTTCATGGCGCTGGCCGGGCAGACCCTGGGCGCGGTCGTCAACGAGGCCCGCGGGGACCTCGGGAAGCGCCAGGAAGCCGTCGATGCGCTGATCCGTCCGCTACAGGAGGCGCTGCGACGCTACGAGGAGCAGATCGGGGCGCTCGAGGAGAGCCGGCAAAACGCGTACGGAAGCCTTGAAGAGCAGCTGCGGGCGCTCAATGCCGTACACCAGGTGTTGCAGCGCGAGACCGGCAATCTCGTCAGCGCTCTACGTACGCCGCGGGTGCGCGGGAGGTGGGGGGAGCTCACACTCCACCGCGTCGCCGAATTGGCCGGCATGGCCGAACACTGCGACTACGTCGAACAGACGACGATTGACGGCGCCGACGGGCGGCTCAGACCCGATATGATCATTCACCTGCCCGCGGGCCGCTCGATTGTCGTGGATGCCAAAACGCCACTGGAGGCCTATCTCGATGCGGTGGCGGCTCCCGGGGACGACGCACGCGGGGCGGCGTTGCAACGCCACGTGCAGCAGGTACGCGCGCACATGAACAGCCTGGCGGAGAAGTCCTACTGGGACCGACTGGCGATGACCCCCGAGTTCGTGGTGATGTTCATCCCCGGCGAGGCATTCTTCGCCGCCGCGATGGAAGCCGACCCAAGCCTGATTGAGGACGCGGTAACCCGGCGCGTCATGCTGGCCACGCCGACCACGTTGATCGCCCTGCTGCGGGCCTTGGCCCATGGGTGGCGTCAGGAGCAGGTTGCTGAGAACGCCCGACACATTAGCGAGCTGGGGAAACAGCTGTACGAACGGTTTGGGGCTTTGGCGGCGCACCTCGCCGAGATGGGACGAGGGCTGGAGAAAGCCACGGAAGCCTACAACGGAGCGGTAGGCTCACTGGAGATGCGCATCCTCCCCGCGGCCCGCCGGTTCAAGGATCTTGGAGCGACGACCGGCGAGGAGATCCCCGTGCTACGCATGAATGAACAGACGCCGCGGCAGTTGAGCCTGCCGAGCGTGGGTGAGACCGGCAAGGAGCCCGAGGAGTGAGAAGGAGGAGGACGACGCCGTGGATGCGCTGATCGCCCCGTACGCGAAGGTGCTCGACGATCTGCACCGCGAGGCCACCGTCATCATCACACCGCTCGGTGATGACGCCGTGAACCGGCGCGTGCCCGGCCTGCAGAATACTGTGGGCATTCTGCTGCGGCACATGGCCGGATCGGAGCGCTACTGGGTCGGCGAAGTGGTCGGCGGAATCCCCGCGAACCGCAACCGCGATGCGGAGTTTGGAGGTGATCGCGTGGAGAAGGCAACGGTGCTGGCCGAGCTGGACCGTGCCGCGGCGACGTCGCGCCAGGTGCTAACCGGACTACGCGCGGCCGACCTGCTCACCGACGTGGAGGTGCGGCGGCCGCAGGGCACGGTCAAGGAAGCAAGAGGACAATCCCTGCTCCACGCGACACAGCACCTGGCCTACCATCTCGGGCAGTTGCGGATCCTGGCGAAGCTGGTACAGACTTAGTCCCGCGCTTCGGTCTCCACCGTCGCCGGCCGAAGGACGATGTCCCCATGACTGGTGCTGATGTGCAGATGCGTGTCGGGGGCGTTGAGCACGCCGGTCAAGCGGCGCCGGTCCGAGGACAGATCTCCCAGCGGTAACGCCGAGTCCAGGTCCCCGTGGAGCGTCGATGCCTCGATCCGACATCGCGCGGCCAGATTCAGGCGCACGGTGACGTCCCCGTGAAGGGTATTGATCACCCCTGCACCCCCGGCGACAAATGTGTTGAGGTGCAGGATGATATCGCCGCGGTAGGTCTGGGCCCGCAGTGAGCGGACGGTGCCGGCGCGGACAGAGACGTCGCCACGCTTGCTCGAGACGGCGATATCCCCCTCGGCCCGCGCGACGGCCACGTCGCCGGCGGGGTACTCAACGTTGGTATCGCCGCGGACCACAGCGGCGTCGAGATGCATCTGGGCCGGCACGGCGATGTCGAAGTCCACGCGGATCCGCTCGTGGAAGGGCCGCGCCCCCGGACCCTCGACGACGACGGTGCAGTCTCTCTCGTAGACTTCGATTGGAACGCGTTCGGCTATGCGCTCCGATTCTCGTACATCGGCAGCCCGCACCCGCCGGCTCGCCTTGACGTGAAGACGGCCATCAGGGGAGAGAACGAGACGCACGTCGCCGCGCGTGTTGCGGAACTGCAGACGGGTGGCCGTTGTCGCGCGCACGTCTTCAAAGGGCGCCGTGGCCTCGGCCCCGCCGCTCAGCACGGCGTCCACCAGGTGCTGGCCAAACCCGCTACGCCCCACGTGTCTCCAAATCTCTACTACCATTTGTCAATATCATTCATTCCAAGCCTGGAAACCAGAACGACGCCTGCGGGATCATATCGACTGATGCGGGGAACCGTGGCACACTGAACCGGTGACCCGGGCGCTCCGTGCGGCGTTTGTTCTGGGATTGGTGGTTCTGACGATTGCTGTGCCCACGGCAACGGCAGCGGAGAGCCCCCCTGACGATATCGCCGTATCACAGAGAACAGCGCAGCGGCTCGGGCTGCAGATCGGCGACGTCATCGAAGTCAGTGCGGATCCATCAATGGCGAGGGCGCGGCGTGTTCGGGTGGCCGCGATCTGGACCGGCCCGGAGCACCCGGCGGACGTCGCCCGCGGGGACGCGCAAGTGCGGATGCACCTCCCGGTGTTGGAAGATGTACTCGGGCGGCACGACGTGGTTGATCGGGTGGTCGTGCGCCTGCGCGAGGGCGCAGACCCGAGCGCCGCCGCCCAGACGCGTGACGATCTTCGAGGACTCGCGCTCGGGTTTGACGCCTATACGGCGGGCGAGCTCGTCGAGCGGACCTCGCAGACATTTGTCGTGATTTCGCGATTCCATCGTGCAATCGGACTCATCAGCGTGTTCGCCGGCGGGATCTTCTTGATCACCCTGGTGGTGCTTCGATTGACGGAGATGCGGCGCGAGATCGGCGCGCTGCGGCTCATGGGCGTGAGCCGCCGCACGATCGGCACGACGATCATGTTTGTGACCACCATGATTGCTGCTACTGGGTGCCTGGCGGGCGTGCTCATGGGCGCCGTGATGGTGTGGGGCATCAACGGCTACTACCAGCCGCTGTTTGGGACAACACTACGGTTCGCCGTCCTCGAGCCGCGGACGGTCGTGTTTGCGGCAAGCCTGGCGATGGCGCTCGGACTTGGAGCGGGCGCAGCGGCGGCCGCGCGCATCCTGCGCCGATCACCGCTGGAACAGGTCAGCCGGTAGTGATCTGGTTCCTGGCCCGCAAGAACCTTCAACGGGCAGCGTCCCGTACGGTCCTCTTGATTGCCGGGGTCACGGTCGCCGGCGCGCTGCTGTTCGACATGTCCATGCTGAGCGGGGGTCTGGAACGCAGTTTCGGGAGCGCGTTGGGACGGCTCGGCTATGACGTGCGTGTGGTGCTTCGTGGGACGCTGCCGCTCTCGACGGACGCGTTGATGCCCGATGCGCAGACGGTGGCGCGTCGCGTCGCGGCACATCCCGGTGTGGTGCTGGCGAGTCCGGTCCTGGCGACGAACCTGTATGTCGAAGGACCGGCCGGACGGTTGGCGGCGGTCACGCTGGGGCTGCGTCCGGAGGTCCGGGGAATCGTCCATCTGGAATCTGGACGCGACACCGTCGACGGTCTGGTCATCAACCGGGAGCTGGCGCAACGCATCGGCGTGTCGACGGGCGACTCGGTGCAGCTGTCGTCGCGGATCGACCCGCAAACCGGTCGGCCCGGACGGACCAGCACCCGACGGGTGCAGGCGATCGGCGACTTTGCGTTCGATCTGCGGGCGCAGCGGACGGTCGCGATGCCACTCGCCGATCTCCAGCATCTGCTTGGATTGGACGGCGACCCCGCGTCGTTCGTCGTCGTGAAGACGCGACCCGGAGTCGATCCCGAGTCCGTTGTCCGCTGGATCGCGGCTGAATGGCCTTCCCTTGATGCGTTTTCGATCGCCGGTCTGCTCCACCAGGTGCGGCAGCAGCTGCGATACTTCGAGCACTTCTCAACCATTCTCACCGGCATCAGCCTGCTGGTGGCGCTTCTGTTGATCGGCGCCGTGCTGACGCTGTCGGTCGGTGAACGCCTCGGCGAACTTGCGGCGCTGCGGGCCGTGGGACTCTCGAGGCCGCGAATGGTGCTGCTCGTCCTGCTCGAAGGCGCAGTCCTGTCCGCGGTCAGCACCCCGCTCGCGCTGGCGGTCGGGGGGATCATCAGCCGCCCGTTAGACGCGATCTTGCGCGCCACGCCGGGGATTCCACAAGACCTGCACTTTTTCGTCATGAGCCCGCACGCGGTTGTCCGGACGGTGCTCTTGCTGATGATCACCGGGACGCTTGGTGCCGCCCATCCCGCGTGGATCGCAGGACGGCTGAGCATCGCGGCGACGCTCCACCAGGAGGTGCAGTAGCCTCATGACCTCCCCGGTCGTCGAACTGCGCGATGGGGCCCGCACCTATCAGGTTGACGGTACTCGCGTTGCGGCGCTGCGGGGGGTGACGATGCAGGTACAGGCCGGAGAGTTCGTCGCGATCGTCGGTCCGTCGGGGAGCGGCAAGTCGACGTTGCTGCACCTCATGGGTGGGGTGGACCTGCCGACGTCCGGTGAAGTGCGGCTGTTTGGCGACGTGACGCACCGGCTGAGCGACGCGGCGTTGACGGCCACGCGGCTTCGTCGCCTCGGGTTCATCTTCCAGCGCTTTTTTTTGCTCCCGATGCTCACGGCTGAAGAGAACATTGTCCTCCCAATGCTCGAGGCCAGGGTATCACCGGCCGAGCGCACGCGCCGGGTCGCTGACCTGCTCGAGTATGTGGGGCTGGCGCACCGCCGCCGTCACGTGCCCGGGCAGCTGAGCGGTGGAGAGATGCAGCGTGTCGCCGTGGCGCGCGCGCTGGCCAACCGACCGTCGCTGCTGTTGGCCGACGAACCGACCGGAGAGCTCGATCAGGAAACGGGCAGAGAGATCGGGCGGCTCTTACAGCGGGTCCACCGCGAGGGTGTGGCCGTCGTGGTGGTGACACACAATGCTGAAATCGCCTCGGTCGCCGACCGGACGCTTGTGCTGCGGGACGGCCGCCTCGCATGAAGGTCTCGGCCGCCGCCCTGTTGGCTCTTCGAATGCTGCTGGTACGGCCGCGGCGCACCCTGATCTTGCTGCTCGGCTACGGTCTCGGTGTCGCCGTCATGATCGCGCTGCTGGCCGTTGGAGACGCGTTGCTCCTGCAGGCGAGGGACCGCGATGTGGTCGCCGGCGGCGACCTGGTGCTTGTGCCGGCCGGGATCGATGCCGAAGTCCTCAAGACGGGCGCGGCGACCGCCATGTTTCTGGTCATGCCAAACGCGCGGTTCTTGACGCGACAGGTGCTCATGGGCCCACGGTACGCGGACACGATCGCGGCGGCATCGCCCGAGATGATCGACAAGCTCATCTACGTGCGCGTCCGCGATCGGGTGACGGCGGCCAGGGCCAGTGGAGCGATTCCATCGGCGGCCGCCGCGACGCGTAGCCTCCTCGAAGTCGCCGATGCGGGTTGGCACGATGACGATCGCGACCGTGCCTGGCTCACCCCGTCGTCGCAGGAGCGGTTGGACGCGATCGATCGATTTCACATCCCACCGGCCGGTCCCGAGGGGCGCACCTGGGCCGAGTGGTGGTACTTCAACTTTGCGACCAACGACGGCACACACGGGTACGTGTCGTTTATCGTAGACCGCGAACGACGCGTGCGTGTAGCCGTCACCCTCCATCAATCCGGCGGTCGGTCCCTGCGGTTGAGCGAGACGCACCCTGCACAGGCCCTACCTTTCCTTCGCGCGGTGATAGCGGCCGGACCACATCGTGTCGAACTGCGCGAAGGCACCTACCGGATCACCCTAGGCTCGATGGGCGGACCCACCGAGCGGCTGTCCGCAGATCTCGTGGTCACACCCGAGCAAGGATGGTACCTGCCACCGGTTGAGCAGCAGTCGCCGAGTTTTCGGTCGGGATACGTCGTCCCAGCGCTTCGGGCCGAGGTCACGGGGACGGTCACCAATGGTTCCACGACGCTGCGGATCCACGGGACCGGCTACCACGATCACAACTGGGGACTCTGGCAGGCGGTCACATGGGAGTGGGGGACCGCCAGCACGACGAGCGATGCGCTGCTCGCGGGACTGGTCCGTCATCCCTCGGTGAAGAGTCAGGAGATGCTGGTGACGCTGTTTGGGATCAGAGGGAATCGTTCGGGGGTCATTGGGCTGCTCCGGGGGAGCGCGCCGGAGCCGAGCGACTGGACGTCCGGCCCCAGCGTCAACGGGATTCGGCTGCGTGTTCCCGCGCGCCTGCGCTACCGCGCGGCCAACGACGCCGGCGATCGACTGATGGTGGAATTCGTTCCCGATGACGTCGTCGCCACGCCGCAGGATCCGCCGGTGGCGGGACGGGACGTCTTCCTGCAAATGAGAGGTCGGTACACGGTCGCAGGTGTCGTTGGTGGTCGGTCCGTGGAGTTTGTGACGACAGGCTATGCGGAAACCTTCGTGCCTCTGCGGGTGGCGCCGTGAGCGCCCCGCGTGGGTGAGTAAACGAATCGGGGGCGGAGCACGATCCCGCCCCCGGTGTCGTTCGATTCGTCCGGCGTCCTAGCGAGGCGCGATCCAGGTGCGGCGAAGACCGTAGTACGATTGATTGGACCAGTGCTCGAAGCCCTGCACGTTCTTTCGGACCGCCTCAAACGTCGTTGAGTGGAAGAGCATCACCATGGGCTCGGTCTCTATGAGCCGCATCTGCGCCTGTTCGTAGAGGCGCTTGCGCTGCGCCTCGGCGGCGATCGTCTGTCCCTCTTCGACGAACTTGTCGAACTGCGCATCGGAGAAGTTGAGGTAGTTGCGAGCATCACCGGTCCGGAAGTTGTTGTAGAGATAGTCGTCCGGATCAACCTGCCCTGATGTCCCCAACAGCGTAAGCACGTAGCGCTTGGCGAAGACGGTGGGCAGGTACACGCTCCAGTCCGCCGCCTGGATGCGCAGGCGGATGCCGATCTTGGCGACCTGCGCCTGGATGATCTCGGCGGGGGTCCGCAAGAAGTCGTAGGTGCTGGTTACGTAGAGGTCTGCCTCAAAGCCGTTGGGCTGGCCGGCCTCGGTGATCCACAGACCGACGATCTTGGAGTACTTCT
>CBRGMJ010000024.1:0-8994 GCA_967797525.1 uncultured bacterium
AAGGTTGTAGGCCACCACGGGCAGCGGGCTCCGGCGGGCGACGGCGCGGAACAGTTCGACCATCTCCGTCTGGTTGGTCCGATAGTAGTACGTCGCCAGCGCCACCACGGCGTCGGCTCCAAGCGTCCCGGCCATCTCCACGTACTCGAAGACACGCCGCGTGGACGTGTCGATCACTCCCACCAGCACCGGCACCCGCCCCGCGGCGGCACGCACAACCGTCCGCACCACGGCCGCCCGCTCGCCCGCATCCAGCGACGCGGCCTCCCCCGACGAACCCAGGACGAAGAGACCGTGCACACCGCCCGCGAGCAGATACTCTACGAGCCGGTTCAGTGAGCCTCCATCGACGTTGCCGTCGGCGTCGATGGGTGTGACGACCGGGGGGACGATGCCCTTGAGTTCCACGGGCACCCCTTCACCACATTCGCGGGATGCCCTGCTGGACATACTGACGCACACCATGTATGTCTTGATGTATGCGTAGGACCGTTCACAGCCGCTGAAGTTGCCGACGTTCCGCGGGCTGGGGCTACAACCCGGCGTCGATCTCGATAACACGGCGGCGCTCCTTGACCTCATGGTAGAAGCGCCGCGATCTTAACGCGCGTCCCAGCCGTTCAGCTGTTCGGGATTCCCTCACCCCCCCATTCTTCGATACAATGAAGGTTACGCTAGTTGAGGAGTACGCTGTGTTTGAGGGCCTCTTGGCGCTTCTGCGTGAGGCGCCCGAGTACAAACAAATCAAAGAGGCGCTTGCGGGCGCGCGTCGCCCATCCATCCTCGGACCCGCAGGGTCGGCGGCAGCCTACGTGCTCGCCGCGATTGCCGCCGATGAGGCCGTCGGCGCGCGGGCCGTCCTCGCCATCACGCCGTCTCAGGACTCCGCCGAACGTCTGGCCGACGATCTGAAAAGCCTGCTCGCCGGCACCGGCTGGTCGGCAGCCGTCTACCCGCACATGCCGGCTCCCGCTGAGACCGGCCGGGGACCCGACGGCCCGCCCGGTCTCCCAGCAGACGACGCCGCGCGCGAAGCCGACGCGGCCCTCACGAGCGAGCGGCTCGCGATTCTCGACGCGCTCCGCGAAGGGAAGCCCATCATCGCCATCGCGTCCGCGGCGGCCGCCGTCGAACCGCTCCCGTCTCCCGAAGCCGTCGCCGCGGCCACGCGCATCATACGACCCGGCGATCTGCTGCCGCGCGACCGCTTCGTGAAAGAACTGCAGGGCGGCGGATACGAGCGCGCGGCGCTGGTGGCGCGCAGCGGGGAGTTCGCCGTACGCGGCGGCATCGTCGACGTCTTCCCGGTCGGGCCGGTCGACACCACGAAGCCCGTCCGCTTCGAGTTGTGGGGCGACGAGCTCGATTCGATCCACGCGATCGACCCGCTCTCGCAGCACAGCCTCGATCGTGTTGCTGAAGTCACGATTCGCCCCGCGCGTCTGACGCCGGCCAACGGCGAGGCCGCGGCGCTGCCCGCGTATCTGCCGGCGGGTGGCCTGTTGGTGCTCTGCGAGCCCGCCGAGGCTGAAATCAGCGCGCGCGGCCTGATCGAGCGCGCCGAACGGGCCGGCACACCGGCGCCGCTGCCGTGGTCCGTCATCGCCGAGCCCCGAGGCGGCGAGCGCATGATCGCCATCTCGGCCGCGCGTCAACCCGAAGGCGCATGGCGCGAGATCCGGCTCCCGGCGGCGGGGATCGAGGCCTTCGGCGGGCAGACGCACCTGCTCGCGCAGATGCTCTCGACGCTCGTCGCCGAGGACCTGCACGTCGTGATCGCCTCCGCGCAGGCGGGTCGTGTGGTCCGCATCCTCACCGATGCCGGGCTCACCGTCGATCTCACCGAGCGGCTCGATGCGCCGCCGCCGTCCGGCCGGCTGGTCGCGGTGCCGATGGGTCTGGGGCGCGGGTTCCGCATCGATGCGGCGCGTCTGGCGGTCGTCACCGACGGCGAGATCGTGGGCTGGAGACGGCGCCGGCCGCGGATGCGGTTCCTCCGCGACGGCGAGCGGCTCGCCGCGTGGACCGATCTGACCCCCGGCGATCTCGTCGTCCACATCCATCACGGGATCGGACGTTATCAGGGCCTGGTGCGGCTCCCGATGAACGGCTCGGAGCGCGAGTACCTGCAACTGGAGTATGCGCAGAACGACCGGCTCTTCGTCCCCACCGATCAGATCCATTTGGTTCAGCGCTACATCGGCGTCGAGGGCGAGGCGGCGAAGATTCACCGGCTCGGCGGCGCCGAGTGGGAGCGCGAGAAGCGCCGGGTCAAGGACGCGACCCGCGAGATGGCGGCGTCGCTGCTCGCGTTGTACGCGACGCGGGCCTCGGTGCCCGGTCACGCGTTTGGACCCGACACGCCCTGGCAGCAGGAGATGGAAGCGGCGTTCCCCTTCCGCGAGACGCCGCACCAGCTGAGGGCGATCGAAGAGGTCAAACGCGACATGGAAGCGCCGCGGCCGATGGACCGGCTGGTCGCGGGCGACGTCGGCTACGGGAAGACCGAAGTCGCGCTACGCGCCGCCTTCAAAGCGGTCATGGACGGCAAGCAGGTCGCGGTGGTCGTCCCGACGACGATCCTGGCGCAGCAGCACTTCAACGTGTTCTCCGAGCGGTTTGCGCGCTTCCCGGTCTCGGTCGACATCCTCAGCCGATTCCGCTCGCGCATCGAGCAAAAGGACATCATCGAACGCGTGGCGGCCGGGCAGGTGGACGTCCTCATCGGCACGCACCGGATCCTGGGCAAGGACGTGCGGTTCCGCGACCTGGGTCTCGTGGTCATCGACGAAGAACAGCGGTTCGGCGTCGCGCACAAAGAGCACCTGAAAGACCTGCGCAAGGTCGTCGACGTGCTGACTCTCACGGCCACGCCGATCCCGCGGACGCTGCACATGTCGCTCGCGGGTCTGCGTGACATGACCGTGATGGAGACGCCGCCGGACGCGCGCGTGCCGATCCACACCGAGATCCGCCCCGAGGAGGACGAGCTGGTCCGCGAGGCGATCCTGCGCGAGCACGCCCGCGCCGGGCAGGTCTACGTGGTGCACAACCGGGTCGAGACGATCGAGCGCGCCGCGCGGCGCATCCGCCGCCTGGTGCCCGAAGTGCGCGTCGGCATCGCGCACGGGCAGATGCCGGAGGAGCGCCTCGAGCACGTGATGCTGGATTTTCTGGGCGGGCGGTTTGACGTGCTGGTGTGCACCACGATCGTGGAGATCGGGCTGGACATCCCGCAGGTGAACACGATCATCATCCAGGACGCGCACCTCATGGGTCTCGCGCAGATGTATCAGCTGCGCGGGCGGGTCGGGCGCGCCGACCGGCAGGCCTTCTGTTACCTGCTCTATCCGCGCAACACCCCCGTGACGCACGATGCCGAGCAGCGACTGCGCGCGATGGCCGAGTTCGTCGAGCTGGGCTCGGGGTTGGGGCTGGCGATGCGCGATCTCGAGATCCGCGGCGCGGGCAACATCCTGGGGCCCGAACAGCACGGGCACGTCGCGTCCGTCGGGTTCGACCTCTACTGCCGTCTGCTGGACGAGGCCATCCGCGAGGCGCGCGGCGAGATCGTCGAAGAGGCGCGCGATCCGTCCCTCGAGCTGGGCATCGACGCCTTCCTGCCGCCGAGTCTCGTGCCGGACGACCTCGAGCGGATGACGATCTATCGCCGGTTGGCTGTGGCGCGCACAACAGAGGATATCGACGGGATCGCGGCCGACCTCGCCGAGCGTGCCGATCCGCTCCCCGCGCCGGCGCAGGCGCTCGTCGACGCGGTGCGCGTGCGGATCGCCGCGCGGGCCGCCGACGTCACCGGCATCACGCGGGAGGGCGATCGGTTCATGATCCGTCTCGCGGTGGGGAGCGCGCTCGACGACGCCATGCAGCGGCGGATGCGATCGGCGCTCGGTGGGCGCGCGCAGGTGACCGCGGTGGGGCTCAGCGTGCGGGCGCCCGGCCCGGATTTCTCGGCGCAGGCCAAGGTGCTGTGCAACGTGCTCGCGATCGTGGGCCGGCAGGCTACAGCCCAGCCTGTCGCGTGAACTTCAGCAGTGGCAGGGACGCGCCGCCTACGGTATGCTTGTACGCGTTCCATTTTGAGGAGGGTGTTAGCTCATGAAGATTCGCGCGATCGTCCTCCCCATCGTAGCCGTGCTGGCGCTGGCGGCCGCGGGCGCGGGGGCTTGGGCGATCAGCAACAATTCCAAGCGTGCCTCAGCCATCGCGGCACGGGTCAATGGCGAGCCCGTCCTGTGGTCGGATGTGGACACCGAGGTCAACCGCTTCGTGACCCAGGTGGGCGCCGATCCCAAGAGCAAGGAGTTCGAAAAGCAGAAGGCCGACCTGACCAAAGGGATCGTCGACCAGTTGATCCTGCAGAAGTTGATCATGCAAGAGGCGCGAAAGCGGAACGTCCTGGCCACCGACAAGGAAGTCAACGAGCAGCTGGCACGGATCAGACAGCAGTTTCCCAACGAGAAAGCCTTTGGGGACGCGCTGGCCAAGGAAAACCTGAACCTCACCACCCTGCGCGAGCTGATCCGGTTCCGGCTGACGCAGCGCCGGGTGGCCGACGCGGTCACCGCGAACGTCAAGATCGCCGACGACGAGGTCCGTGCGGCGTTCGACAAAGATCGCACCACCTACGACAAGCCGGCCCAGATCAAGGTCAGCCACATTCTCTTGCGGGTCACCGACAAGAACCAGGAACCGGTCGCGCAGGCGAAAGCCAAGATTGCCTTGTCGAAACTGGCCGACGGTGACAAGTTCGAAGACGTCGCCAAGAAGTACTCGGAGGATCCCGGCAGCGCGGAGCGGGGCGGGGACTTGGGCTTCGTCAGCCGCGGCACGCTGGTCAAAGAGTTCGAGGAAGTCGCATGGCAATTGAAACCCGGGCAGGTCAGCGGCCTGGTCAAGACCCAGTTCGGGCTCCACATCATCAAACTCTACGAGATCAAGCAGGCCGAGAAGGCCGACTACAACAAAGTGAAAGACGAGGTTCGCGACAAGCTGCTCGGCGGCAAGCGCGAGAAGGCGTTTGAGGCCTGGCTCGAGGAGCAGAAGAAGACGGCCAAGATCGAGAAGTTCGAGCGCACGTAGACGGCGCCCGCCGCCCGCGAACCATGCGATTCACGTTCGACGATCTCGTCGCGGTCATGGCGTTTCTTCGCGGCCCGCGGGGCTGCCCGTGGGACCGCGAGCAGACTCCTATCCTGTTGTCCCCGTACCTGTTGGAAGAAACGCATGAGGTCTTGGACGCGATCGCGCGCGGCGACCCCGCCGATCTCCGCGACGAACTCGGCGATCTGCTGTTGCAGGTCGTCTTTCACGCGCAGATGGCGCACGAGGCCGGCACGTTCGACGCCGACGGGGTGGTCGACGGGCTGGTACACAAGCTGCTCGACCGTCACCCCCACGTCTTCGGCGATCTGCATTTGGGCACCCCGGCGGAAGTCAAAGCGCACTGGGAGGAGCTGAAGCGCCGAGAGGATCCACGGCGCGATCGATTTGCCGGGATCCCGGCGTCGCTGCCGGCCCTGGCGCGGGCGCAGAAGCTGCTCGAACGATCGGCGCCGCCAGGACAGACCGCGCGCGCGGCCGATCCGTACACACCGAACGCGTCGGCCGCCCTTGCCGACGCGCGAACCGCGCTGGAAGCGCTCACCACGGCAACGCCCGACGCGGCCGCCACTGCGGGAGCCGAGCATCTTGGCCGGCTGCTCCTTGCGGCGGCCGCGCTGGCCCAGGCGTCAGGCGTCGATGCCGAGTCGGCGCTGCGGATGGAGTGCGACCGGTTCGCCGAGGGGCTGTCCCGGCACAACTCCTGAAGTTGAGCTATACTGACTCTCGGTGAAGGGCTCCGATCTTGCCTTCGCCGGGGGCGTCAACCATCGTGCTGGCCTATGTGCTGTGCCGGACCCCGCGTTGCGGCTATGTCCTCATGGCGGACGACCTCAGAGAGGCTCCACAGGACTGCCCCCGCTGCGGCGGCCGCCTCGTGACGAACTGCCCGCGCTGCGGATCGTTACTTAGACGATCGTCAGGCGTGTGCGATAACTGCGGGCACAACATCCTTCCAGAGGAACACCATCCACCAACAGGCGCCGAAGATCGGCGACAGGTTCGCCGGCCGCCGGTTCGCTAACCCGCGTCGCCGTACTATCTGCAGCCGCCGATGCGCCAGAGGAGTGCGGCGGCCGCTCCCGCCAGGACCACCTGCGTCAGGATCCCCAGCAGCGCGTACCGGCGCGTCACGGTCCAGTGCAGCTTTGGGATGTGCATGAGTCTGACGCCGAAGAGCACCTTAGCCAGGGCGTCGACCAGGTCGGGAAGGATCCCGCCGAGAGCACCCAGCCCGACGGGCCAGGGGCTGAGCCGATGACAGCGGGTGAGCAGCCAGGCGAGGATGAGGATCCCGGCGAGCAATTCGAACCCTGCCAGCAACAACCCCGGCGTGAGTCGCAGATGGCGGCGCCGGCCGTCCTCCTGTGCGATCGGAAGGCGAAACCCCCGACGGCGGCCGTGCGTGAACGTTTCCTCTTCGGTATGTGGAGTGGCGTCGAGGACGACGTGGCTGACAATACCGCCAAGCAGCGATACGGCCGGATGCGGCGCAACCGCTCCGACGAACGCTCCGACGAGTAGGTGGGCGAGTGGATGCACAGACGATCAGCTTTGCTGTCCTTTGGAGCTCTTCTAAGGGCGCCGCGGCATATCCTGGCCCGGAAAGTAAATATCCCTACGCGATGGCTCACTCTGTGGGAGGATACAGGGCAGATCTGTGGAAGTTGAGTGTAAATAGAAACCAGACAGGAAAGTGACCCGCACGAGCTACCTAAAGCCGTGAGTTGATCTGCAGCGGCATCGCACTTGGCGGGGGCGCTTGGGTGGACGCAACCGGACGGCTGCGTGGCAAAATCGCGGCTCTTAACGCATCGCCCTCAGTCTCTCCACCGGTCGCGGAAGATCATCTCCGACAGCCCGATAACTTCCTCCAGCACAGCGTCACGTTGACGTTGGCGACCGGCGTCGTCAACGCCGCGAACTGGCTGTACCACGTGATCATGAGCCGCTCGCTCGGACCCGAAGAGTATGGCGTCCTCAGCGCCATCATCGGGATCTTGATCATCCTCATTGTGCCTTCACATGCCATTCAGATGGGCGTTTCCGCTTTCATCGCACGGTCAGATGCTCCTGACCAGCGGGCGGCATCGACTGTCTTGATGCGGTCCGCGTCGCGCGGGTTCTTGCTGCTTGGCGTCGCGGCTTCTTTGGCGCTCATCTTTGGAAGCGATCGGTTGGCAGGTATCCTGCGACTGAGCTCGTCCTTCCCACTCAAGCTCGCGGCGGTCGCGCTGATCCCCTGGGCCGTGCTCCCTGTGCTCAGGGGAGTGCTACAAGGCCTGAAGCTCCCTGTGGCTTTGGGCGGCAGCATGGCTGCCGAAGCGACGCTCAAGCTCGCTGCGGCCGTCCTGTTCGTACTGATGGGCTATGGGCTCGCCGGCGCGATAGGTGGATTGGTTGTCGGCGGCGTCGCAGCTTTGGGCATCACAGTCGTCATACTCCGTTCGCAGCAGGGCAAGCACCATATGGATCAGCCCACGCCTCTGATGCCTCTTCTCCGGTCGCTGATTCCATTTGCGTTGGCCGTTGGCTGCTACACAGTATTGACCCAATCGGACGTCGTCTTGGTGAAGGCGTTGTTCCCGCCACACGAAGCCGGGCTCTACGCCGCGGCCTCGACCGGCGGCAAGATGGTGCTCTACGTGACCGGCGCACTACCGATGGTGATGCTGCCTCGGATGATCCGGGAGGATCGGGTGGCAGGAGAGGGCCGCGCGGTGCTCACGCGCGGCATGCTCTACACGGGGCTGGCGGGTGGGGTCCTGGTGATCGCCTATTTTGCGATGCCCCGACAACTCATTGGGCTGCTGTTTGGACCAGCGTATCGAGACGCGGCGCCCATCCTCGGCCCTCTGGGCATCGCGATGCTGAGCTGTCAGATGGCAGTACTGGGCACGTACTACCTCCTCGGCATCGGTAGGCTGCGAATGCTACGTCCCGTTCTGCTCGTCGCCGTGGTCTTTCCGCTCGCGGTCTGGCTCTCGCGCACGAGCATCGAGACCGTCGCCGTCGTCGTCGCGGTGATCGGCCTGCTGACGGCATCGATCGTATGGTGGTGCACAACTCGGGAGGTGGCATATGCAGCAAGCTGAGCTCACCATGGCCCGCCAGAATCAAACGACCATTAAGGAGGTCTCGTTTGTTCCTCTCGCTGCAAACGTCGATGACCGTGGATATCTGATCGAGATCTTGCGGGCCGTAGACCCGCACTTCACGAAATTCGGACAAGTCTACCTCGTTGGCGACCTTGCTCGTGACGTCATCCGCGCCTACCACAAGCACGACGCGCTCTGGGACTGGTTCTTCATCAGCCACGGCGCCGCCAAGTTCGTGCTCGTCGACGACAGGTCCGGGAGCCCCACGCACGGCCACATGAACGTCTTTGTCACATCGTCGAGGAACCCTCACCTGATTACGGTCCCGCCCGGTGTCTACCACGGCTGGATGTCCCTCGAAGATGACACGCAGATGATCAGCGTCGCGAGCGAAGTCTACAACCGCGCGAAACCGGACGAAGTGCGTATACCACCGGAGAGCTTTGGCGACGTCTGGACGGTGAAAGGCCGATGAAGATTGTGGTCACCGGCGCGGCCGGCTACGTGGGATCGGCGTTAACAAACTTGCTGACCCAGCACAGTCACCACGTGGTTGCGGTTGACAACGACGAGCGCCGCCTCGACATCCTGAAAGGGGTCCCCTTGTCGGCTGGAAGCGCCGAGTTCCACACCTGCGATCTTGAGGAACTCGCCAAGGACCCCGCGCTCCTGAGAGGTGTCGACGCCGTAATCCACCTGGCCGGTGTTTCCAGTGATGGGCCCGCGGAGCGGGATCCGGCCTGAGGGGACCCGCCGGCCCCAGCCGGGCGGGCCT
>CBRGMJ010000025.1:0-8877 GCA_967797525.1 uncultured bacterium
GCTCGCCGTGGACTGGAAGCTCAACCTCAAGGCCACAGGTCCCAAGCCCAAGTATCGCCAGTTGATGGAGGTCGTTGCCGGTGCAGTCGCCTCGGGGCGGCTCAAGCCGGGCGATCGCATCCCATCCGTAGCCCAACTCGCCAACAGGCTGTCGGTCAACAAGACCACGGTGGTCCGGGCGTTTCGCGAGCTCGAGCGGCAGAAGCTGATCGTTTCACAGGTCGGGCGCGGCTCGTTTGTGGCCGCCCGCGCCCAGAAGAACGGCGAGACATCTCAACGGGACGGCGACGCCGATGATCAGGCGGTGCTCACGCGGCCCGAAGTGGTCAGTCTCGTGCGGAGGTTGCGCGATACCCACGTCTCTGGGGTCGTGCAGCTCCTCAGGGTCGACCCGCCGAAACCTTTTATCAATCTCTGGGCGGGCGTGCCGCCGGAAACGACGATTCCGCCGGGGCTGCTCGAGCGCGCGGCCGTGCGCGCCAGCCGGCACCATCGAGAGGCCTTGTACCGCTATCACCACAACGGGCTGCCGCAACTGCGCGAGCGGCTGGCGAAGTGGCTGGCGACGCGCGGCTACGACCTGGCACCTGATCAGATTCTTGTCACGAACGGCTCGCAGCAGGCCATCGGTCTCATCGCCACGTGGGCGCTCAACGAACAGCGCACGGCCGTCTGTGAGACGCCGACGTACATCGGCACGCCGCGGGTCTTCATGCAGACGGGCAACGCCGTCGAGACGGTCCCTTGGGACGGGCCGCAACTCCGTCCCGATCGGCTGACCCACGCTGTGCGCGCGAGGCCCGCGGTCGTCTACTGCTGTCCAGAGTTTCACAATCCCACGGGCCAGTGCCTCAGCGCAGACGGACGCGCCGCGCTGGTCGATGCGGCCGCCCGGTGGGACGCGGTCGTGGTCGTCGATGACATCTTTCGCGACCTGCGCTTTGCGGGTAGGGAAACGCCCAGCCTGTACTTGCAGCTCCCGCCGGGGCGGCGGATGCTCGTCGGGTCGTTCTCCAAGACGTTCATGCCGGGGCTGCGGATCGGATTTCTCGCGGCGGACCGGCCGTTGATCGAAGAGCTCGCCCTGATCCGCCGCTGGATGGATCTGGGGGGCTCACCAATGACGCAGGCTATCATGGCCGACCTGCTCGAGAACACGTACCCGGGCCATCTCGAGACGATGCGGGCGCACTATCGCCGGCGCCGCGACGCCGCCCGCGATGCGTTGCGGTCTTCGATGCCTGAGGGCGTCACCTTCACGGTGCCCGATGGCGGGTTCTCGCTCTGGGTGCAGCTGCCGTCGGGCTCCTCGGCGATTCAAGTGTACCTCCGCGCCTTGGAGCAGGGCGTCACGATCTACCCGGGTCCCGCGCACGACATCGACGGTCGCTACCTCAACTGCTTTCGACTGTGTTATGGATGGCCATCACCGGACGAGATCCGTCGCGGCGTTGAGATCCTCGGGCGGATCGTCCGCGAGACGCTGAAGCGCGGTCCCGTCGACGCGACCGCCACCGGCGTCGGGGTGCCGCTGTGATCCCCCTGGAGACCGCGCCGGTGGCCGATCCGATCCGGGAGATCCGCGACATGCGTGATCTGGCCCGGCAGGCCGGCGAACCGTTGGTCGACGTCTGTTACCTGGCGACGGTGGCGGCGGAGGGGCGGCCGGAGGTGCGGGCCTTGTCGCTGCGTGACATCACCGGCGAGGGGTTTGGACTGCTCATCAATCGGACCAGCCCCAAGTGGGCGCAACTGTCTCAGGCGGGGCGCGCGACGCTGTTGATCCACTGGCCGAGGGTGCGCCGGCAATACCGCATCTGGGGCCATCCGGCGCCCATGGATCAGGAGCGGGTCGCCCGCTACTGGAGCCAGAAGACCCACGGGTCGAGGCTGTTGGAGTGCTACTACGGCGCCTTTCTTCCCCAGAGCCATTCGATCGCATCGCACACCGAGCTCATGGAGGGCATCGCAGATCTGACCCGCCGTTATCCGCGGCCCGAAGACGTGCCCCTCCCCGAGACCCTCCAAGGTGTGTATGTCGTCGCCGACGAGGTGGAGACGTGGCACGGGTCACCGGAAGATCGGCTCCACCACCGGCGGCGATTCGAGAAGAATCCGTCAGGCTGGACGGTGACGACGCTCGTCCCCTGACGCCCCGGACGTCCTTACGTCAAAGCGGGCTGCGGCTCTCCGGGCGGCGGGGTGCGGTCGACTGACCGCCGGTCGATGACCACCGAGGGCTCGGGCGCCGCTATCCGCGACCGTAGAATGTCCTGCAACTGATCGAACGCCGAGGCTTTGAGCTGCAAGATCTCGCGGTCCTTCACGGCCATCGTGGTCTCCATCACCGCGGCGCTGCGCTGCCAGCGCCATTCCGCCAGCAGTCCGCCGAGCAGCAAGACGATCCAGGACGCCGCGGCGAAAACGAGCAACGCCGCGATCGATGGCAGTTCGCGCGCCCCTAAACCGGTATTCACCAGTGACGGCTGATACACGAGGTCGGGATTGAGCACCGCGAATGCGCCGGCCACCACGAGAAGAATCAGGGTCATGAACAGTTGATACCTCATCACGCTCCTCCTCTCACACGCTGGCAGCTTCTACTTTGTTTTCCCCCGCGGTCGCCTGTCTAAACATGACGGAGGACGACGGCGCTGACGGGGAGTACACTTGCTTAGTGACGCCCGTCGTGGGAGATGGTGCGATGGACGACGAGTATTTTGTCGATTCACCCGTGGTCCGGACGTTCGTCGAACGGGTGGTGACGATGTCGGCCGTGAAGATACGACGTGACCGTCTCGTCAAGGCGCTCCAGCCCGCATTCGCCGGCCTGCTGGCAGCCGACGGCTGGCTCCCGGAGCGCTTCACACAGCCAACTCCCAACAGCGGGATGGGTGGGGGCATCGCGCAATATCTGCTCTATCGCCGCGGCGACCGCTCAGTCACGTTGCACGCGGCCATCTTCCCCGCTGGGGTCGCCTCACCCGTCCACGACCACCTGGCGTGGGGATTGGTGGGGTTGTACCGCGGGCTGCAGGAAGAAGACGTGTACCGCCGCGTCGACAACGGTCACACGTCGGGCCACGCCTTGCTCGAACTCGCGGAGCGGCGCCGGCTCGTCCCGGGTGACTGCTATACGTTACTCCCGCCCGACGGTGACATCCACCGCGTCCGGACCATCTCGCCTGACGCGTCGATCTCTATCCACCTGCTGGGGAATGATTTGGGCTGCATCGTGCGGCACCGCTTCGATCCCGACGCCGCGGTTGTCGTGGACTTCAAGTCGGGATGGGCGAACGTCGACTGCAAGGACCCGTGAGCGACCCGCAACCGCCGCTACAGACGCTGCCGACCGGCACGGTCACGTTTCTGTTCACCGACATCGAGGGTTCGACCGAACTGCTCCAGCAGGTCGGCGACCAGGCCTACAGGGGCATCCTGGAACAGCACCACGGCCTCGTGCGCGAGGCCTTCGCGCGCTGCGGTGGGCACGAAGTGGGCACGCAGGGCGATGCGTTCTTCGTCGTATTTCTCGATGCGGGCGGCGCGCTGACGGCCGCGGTCAACGTACAACGGGCCGTGGCGGCGCATGCGTGGCCCACCGGCACGCAGATCCGCGTGCGGATGGGTCTGCACACCGGCGAACCCGCCCTCGGCCCCGGCGGGTACGTCGGAATCGACGTCCACCGGGCGGCGCGCATCTGCTCGGCGGGGTACGGTCAGCAGGTCCTGCTCTCAGAGCGGACCCATGATCTCAGCGGGGCCCGCGCTCCCGATGGCGTCACGCTCAGAGATCTCGGCGAGCACCGCCTGAAGGACCTCGCGCGGCCGGAGCATCTGTTTCAGGCGGTCATCCCCGGGCTGCCGGACGAATTTCCGCCGCTCAAGTCCCTGGATCTCCACACGACGAATCTTCCCTCACTCGAACTCACCAGTTTCGTCGGCCGCGAACGCGAGATGGCCGAGGTCAAACACCTCGTCACCCGATCGCGCCTCGTGACATTGATGGGCTCGGGCGGCGCCGGCAAGACGCGGCTTGCGCTGCAGGTCGCGGCTGACCTCAGCGATCAGTTTGCGAAGGGTGTGTGGTTGGTAGAACTGGCACCGATCGACGATCCAGAGATGGTCGTCCAAACGGTGGCGACTGCCTTTGGCGTCCGTGAGATGACGGGCCGCCCGTTGCTGCAGGCGATCGTGGACTATCTGCGCAGCCGTGACCTGCTCGTCGTGCTCGACAACTGTGAGCATCTGGTGCACGCGGCTGCGCGGCTCGCGACTGCGCTGCTGCGTGGCTGCCCGAAGGTGCGGATCGTGGCGACGACGCGCGAAGCCCTGGGGGCACCCGGCGAGGTCGTCTACCGCGTACCGTCGATTTCGTGTCCTGATCCGCGATCCATCGTGTCGGCAGAACAACTGGCATCCTACGATGCGACGCGCTTGTTCGTTGAACGGGCCGTTCTGAACGATCCGAGGTTTGCCGCTACCGCGGTGACGGCGCCGATCGTGGCACGGATCTGCCAGCGGCTGGATGGCATCCCGCTCGCGATCGAACTGGCCGCGGCCCGGGTCAAGGTCTTGCCCGTGGATCAAATTGCCCGCCGCCTCGATGATCGGTTTCGCCTGCTCACAGGAGGTGCCAGGACCGGGTTGCCCCATCACCAGACACTCCGGGCGACGGTCGAGTGGAGTTACGGTCTCCTGGCGGATGAGGAGCGACTGTTGCTGCGCCGGCTCTCGGTGTTTGCCGGCGCGTTCTCGCTTGAACCCGCCGAGAACGTGTGCGGGGGCGAGGGCATCGCTTCCGAGGCTGTCCTCGACCTGTTGGCCCGCCTTGTCGACAAGTCGCTCGTATTCACCGAGGCACGCGACGGCGATGTCCGCTACCGACTGCTGGAGACGATCAGGGAGTACAGTCGCGAGCGACTGAAAGAATCGGGGGAGGCCGAGGCGGTCTTCAGCCGGCATCTGCTGTGGCACCTGACACTCGCCGAGCGGGCGGAGCCCGAACTGCGTGGACCGAACCAGGCGTCGTGGCTCGATCGACTGGAACTCGACTACGATGACTTTCGCGCCGCGCTCGCGTGGGCCAGGCACCGGGACGACCGGGTGGAGGCGTGGACGCGCCTGGCCTGTGCCCTGCAGCGCTTTTGGTCACTCCGTGGGTACCTGCGCGAAGGACGCGAGTGGCTCGAGCAGGCGGCATCGTTCGAGTCCGCGGCTCCGGCGTTGCGCGCGAAGACGGCATACGGTGCCGGTGTGCTCGCGTTTCACCAGGGCGACTACGCATCGGCGGAGGCGCTCAGCACACAAGGCTTGACCATGTATCGGGATCGCCAGGACACATTCGGCATCGCGCTGTCAATCGACACCCTGGGTCGCGTCGCACAGAGTCGAGGCGACTACCAACGGGCCGCAGTGCTCCTTGAAGAAGGTCTTGCGGTGGCCCGCCAGTCGGGACACCAGTGGGCCGTCGCGCGGATACTCAATACGCTGGGGATCACGGCCCGGAGTCAACGTGACTACCGGCGGGCCAAACTGCTGCTCGAGGAAAGTCTGGCGCTCTGGCGGGAACTCGGCGACAAGGCGGGCCTGGCGTTCTCGCTGGGCAGTCTCGGCGTCGTGGCCCGGTTCCAAGGGGATTACGGTCGCGCCAGGCTGCTGCATGAGGAAAGCCTGGCGCTGCGACGGGAACTCGGGGACCGGCTGGCCCTGGCCATCTCCCTGGGCAGTCTCGGAACCGTATTGCTGGACCAGGGCGACGACGAGCAGGCTCGTCCGCTGTTCGAAGAGAGCCTGGCGCTGTGCCGCGAACTCGGCGACAAACTCAACGCCGCAGCGGCCCTCGGGAACCTGGGACTCGTGGCCTATCATCAAAAGGACTATGAGACGGCAATCGGGCGGCTGCATGAAGGTCTTGCGCTCTGGCGCGAATTGGGCAACAAGCCGGCGATCGCCGCCTCGTCCAGCGTCCTGGGCCTGGTCGCGCTGGCAGAAGGCGACAGCGCGCGCGCCGCAACCTTCTACAAAGACGGCCTGAGGCTTTCCGCGTCCCTGCGTGACAGCCTCGGGATCGCGAAGTGCCTGACCGGGCTGGCCCGGGTGGCCACGGCGTGTGGGCGGTTTGAAGTGGCCGCCCGGTTCTTTGGAGCGTCGGAGGCCCTGCGCGAGGCGGTCGCCACGCCCCTGCCGACATCTGATCGTGCGGCGTATGAGGAGGCGATTGCGGCCGTGCGCGCCGCTATGCCGCATGACGTGTTCGCGACGGCTTGGGGGCGGGGGCGGGCCATGCCGATGGACGCGGTCGTCCAGGAGGCCCTCGAGACCGAGGAGTAACCCGGCTGGGCAGGGAACCATTTCGGGGTACACAGGAGGGGTCCACTATGAACTGGCTCAAGCGTCTTGCAGCGATGCTCCTGGCGGTCTCGGTTGTCGGCTGGGTGCTGGTCGCGTCAGTGGTTGAGCCGACACGCGCGGCCACCCCATCGCAGTTTGCGAATGTCAGGCAGCCGATCGGCGTCGCCGGAGGCATCAGCTTCAAACCGCCGTTTGCCGTCGGACAGAGCGTCTGGTTCGTCACGCATCAGTGTCAGGGGAGAAACGAGCCGAGGAATCTGGATCAGATCGACCAGTTCGGAAACACGACCATCTTTGCGACACTCAACGTCGCCTCCGACCCCGCACGCCAGGGGTGCTTTGAGGACTACGTGGCGTCGTCCCCTGGGCTCGGGAGCTATGGTCTCAGGGATGCCAACGGTGATTCGAATGACACGAATGATACCGCTCGGAGTTACGTGTACGTCACCCAGGGTCCCAAGATCCTCGAGGTGCCTCGCGCGGGCTGCGGTTCGTCCCTGCCCCCCGTATGTCCGAGGACGTTCGCCATTATCCCTGGCTCACCGGGGCTCATCAATACCCGAATTGGTATTACGTTTGATGGGCTTTCCGTCACTCAGGCTGTTTTCGCAAACGACATGCTCGTCGTCGGGACGACCACCACTGGGACCGGGCAGGTCTGGCGCGTCCGCCGAGAGATCGTCAACGCGACCTGCATGTCCATGGTAGGGGTACCGGCGCCCTGCGGCATCCCAACCCTGCTGGCCACCCTGTCCGGCATTCGGGTCGGTGGCGACCCCACCATCGTGCCCACGACGTTTGCTAAATGCCCCGGTGGCCTCGGAGGCGTCCTCGTCGCGTCCGAGACTTCATCATTGGGCTCGGTGCATTGCGTGAGGCCAAACGGAACGGTCATCGGCCCCGTCGGATTGTGGCCCGGAGCCGGCGGCGTGCGCTTCGTCGTGCCGACGCCGTTCTCGTGCGGACCAGTCGGAGTTAGTCGAGCTTACGTTGCGAGCATCTTCAAACAGAATGGAAATCTGACTCAGTTCCCGAGGACCGACTTGATCTCGCCGCCCGCGGTCGAAGGTCTGGAAGGCATGGCCGCGTTGGTCACGAGTCGAACCGGGTTTGGGATCGGCAAACTGACTCCAACGTCTCCTTTGAATCTCACAGCCTTCCAGGCCGCGATCGGCGACCACCGGGGATCTGACTTCTGCGGCCGGGAGTGGGGTCAGATCATAGTCTCGCCCGCAAGCGGCGCGTCCCAAGGGAAGATTCAGGTGCTCATCCTGTCCAGGCCGGCCATCCAAACCGATCCGGGTTTCAACCCGGGGGTGCGGATCAACACCTCGACGTGCCGGTTTGGCAAGTTTGGCATCAGTACTGAGGCGCCTCCGTTCAATGTCGTCCCGTCGAACACGGACGCCAACAATGACGGCATCGCCGAACTGAAAATGAACTTCGAGTTCTCGCTGACGGGCTTCGCACCATCGGACAACATCCACCGAGGGGTCATTTCCTGTCTGCTCTTTCCTCGGTCTCCGGACGAGGGGTTCGCAGGAGGGGAGTAGCGGGGCACATTGGAGCAGCGACGGATGCGGGGGGTGGCGGCCTCAGGGCAATTCTTGCCACGCGGTCACCCACGCCACCACGCGAGGGTCGGCCGTGGGCTCTAAGCCGGTCGTCCCGAGCACGGCGGGATCGTAGCGGATCGCTACCGAGCCGCCGAGGTTCCTGAAGCTGATCTCGTGGTCCAGGCCGACGACCGCCCCCACGACATCCAGGCGTGCCCCTTCCCAGACGTCGACCGACCTCGCATAGACCAGGCCGTGGGCACGGAGCCGCGCGTGGTGGGCCACGATCAGCGTACCCGGATTCAGGTGACCGTCCAGTACCAGGAGGGCGGGAAGCGTCCGGGTGGCGGCGGAGTGGACGACGTCCAACGAAGCCCCGCGCTGAAGGCGCAGCGGGCCTTCGATGATCATTGCCCCGTCGGTAATGGTCACCCGGGCGCCTTCCGACAACGTCACGGGACCTATCACATACACCACACCACGGAGGACCACTTGTGGGGTTTGTGTCAGCAGGTACGCCTGGAGCCCTGCAAATTGCTCTTCCGTGTACACGCTGTCGCGTTTGACGATCAACCCATCGTTGCCCACGAACTTGCCCGCCGCCTCATTCAGATCAGCATTTCCCACGTTGCCCGCGGCTTGTGCCTGCACGAAGCGCCGGTCGACCTGTGGAGCTCTTGGGAAGGTCTCTGTCCAGACGACGTGTTCGTCGACGAGCACGCCCATCACGCGCAGTTGTTGAATATCAACACGGTGGTGGTCGGGACCAACGGTGATCTGCGCCCCGCGGGCCAAGACCAAACGGGCGGGTTCGATCCCGGCGAACGATGTGCGGGTGAGGCCCGGCGGGTCGACGGGTCCGGCCTCGACGACAAATCGGGCCCTGGGGTCGTTGATGACGGCTTCGGTGCCTCCGAAGGAGACCCCAGCGCCGGCGGCCACGTGAACCCACGGCTGATTGCCGGCG
>CBRGMJ010000026.1:0-8862 GCA_967797525.1 uncultured bacterium
GACCGCCACCCGGCTCTTGCGGCGGAGGCTTGGAGTGTGACCCAACCAACCCCGACGCCCAAGCCCCCACGCACCAACATCCTCATCCCCAAGACGGAGCCGCCGACGCGTCATCCCCGCCGCGGCGGGCTGGGCACCCTGCATATGGGCGAGCGGTTGACGGTGAGGTTCTCCGCGGTCGACCCGGATGGGGCCGCCGTGGCACGAATGGGTGTCGTCCAGCTGTCCGTGCCGTTTGGAGTGCCCGGCGAAGAAGCCATCGTTGAAGTGACGAAAGGGGGCCGCCGGGCAGAGGGCCGCCTTGTGGCGCTCATCCGCAAGGTCCCCGACGTCGTCCGCGCGCGGTGCCAGCACTTCGGCCGCTGCGGCGGATGCCAGTGGCAGCACCTGGTCCCAGAGGCGCAGCGCCGCTTGAAGACGCGACTGGTTAAGGAGTACCTGAAAGAGCATGCGGCGATGCGGCGCGACCTCGTGCTGGAGACGGTGGGAGCGGATCCCTGGCACTATCGAAGCACGCTGCGGGCGGTATTCGGCGAGCGCGACGGCGTCGCTGTGGTCGGTTATCATGTCTCGGGCGAACCGCGCGTGCTCGACATCGCCGAGTGCCCGGTGCAGCACCCGGCCAACGAGGCAATGCTGCGCGCGGCGCGCCACGTCGCCCGATCCTTGAACCTCGGGGTCTATGACCGCGAGAGCGGCCGCGGCCTGCTGCGCGGGATCGTGGGCGTCGCGTCGTTCGCCACCGGTGAGGCCCTGCTCACCCTCTCCACGGCTTCCGTGCTCCCGGACCCGACCGCGGTGGTGCACGCCATGATCGATCGGGTGCCGGGTCTGGTGGGCATCCTGCACACCGTGCAACCACAGGCCACGCTGGAACTGCTCGGTCCTCGGCTGCGCCTCTTGTGGGGGCGAGATCACGTTGAGGACGATCTGGCCGGCTTTCGCGTGCAGGTACGGCCGACGAGCGAGTTCCCGCCGCATCCGGCGGGAGCAGCGGTCCTGGTTGCGGCGGTCAAG
This sequence comes from uncultured bacterium, assembly GCA_967797525.1. GTDB lineage: Bacteria > Sysuimicrobiota > Sysuimicrobiia > Sysuimicrobiales > Humicultoraceae > JBGPNN01. Next base: position 1,018 of record CBRGMJ010000026.1, read on the forward strand.
CGCGCCGCGGCCCTGCGCCCGGAGGATACGGCCTTCGACCTCTCCGCAACGCACCCCCTGTTCGTGCTCGCGATGGCGCAGGAGGCCGGGTCGGCCACAGGCGTGACGCCGACCCGCCGGGGCATTGGAGATGCCCGTGAGGCGGCGACCGCCAACGGCGTCACCAACGCTGTGTTTTTCGCGCGAGATCCCCAGGGGATGTTGAATCGCTACGTGGCCCGGGGACGACGGCCCGCGGTCGTAGTCGTGACCGCCGAGGGGCAGGGGCTGCCGTCTGAGACCATTGGCACGGTGGCCACGGCGCGGATTCCCCGCGTCATCTACATGGCGCGCTCCCTGGCCGTCTGCGCGCGCGACCTGCGACGATGGGGGGAGGCCGGCTACCGGCTGATCAGCGTGCAGCCGGTCGACCTGCTGCCGCAGACCAGCCACGTGTTCTGCGTGGCTTCGCTTCGCCGCGCCGGTGCGTAGACACCGGCACGGCCGGCGAATTTCGGCTGTGCTACAATGCCAATGAACCTATGCCTGACCCATTTGTCCACTGCCACCTGCACACCGAATACTCGCTGCTCGACGGCGCCAGCCGGATTGAGTCGCTCATGCGGACCGCCGTGCAGAAGGGGATGCCGGCGATTGCCGTTACCGATCACGGGACGATGTACGGCGTCATCGAGTTCTACCTGCAGGCCAGACAGCACAACCTGACACCGATTGTTGGCGTCGAAGCGTACGTGGCGCCACGCAAGCACACAGGCCGCGATCCCAAACTCGACGCGAACCCATTCCACTTGGTGCTGCTGGCCACCGACGCGCAGGGCTATTCGAACCTCATTCGCCTGACGACACTCGCGCACCTGGACGGCTTCTACTACAAACCGCGCGTGGACCGTGACCTCCTGGCCGCGCACAGCCGGGGGTTGATCGCGCTCACGGGCTGCCTGCAGGGGGAAGTCACCCGGGCGATCCTCCGCGATGACATGGCATCGGCCCGTGAGACCGCCGGGGCCTACCGTGACATCTTCGGGCCGGGTAACTACTATCTGGAGATCCAGGACCACGGGCTGCCCGAACAGCAGCGGAACATCCGCGGGATGCGCGCGCTGGCCGCCGACCTCGGGCTGCCGCTGATCGCCACCAACGACGTGCACTACGTCCACCAAGATGAGGCCGAGGCGCAGGATGCGCTGATGTGCATTCAAATGAACGTCGCACTCGGCTCGACCGACAAGCCGCGGATGGGGGATACGCCGCAGTTCTATCTGAAGAGCGCGGAAGAAATGGCCCAACGCTTCGCCGAGGTGCCCAGCGCGCTGCGGTCGCCGTTGGAGATTGCCGGCCGGGTGAACCTCGATCTCGAGCTCGGGAAGCCAAATCTACCGCACTTTCCGGTTCCTGAAGGGGAGACACCCGACAGCTACCTGCGGCGTTTGTGCGAAGAGGGTCTCGGCCGCGTCTACGGGCGACCCACGCCGGATCAGCGCGCCCGGCTCGACGAAGAGCTGCGCGTGATCGGACAGATGGGGTACGCGGCCTACTTCCTGATCGTCATGGATTTTGTCCGGTTTGCCCGGCAGCGGGGGATCCTGACGACGGTGCGCGGCTCGGCCGCGGGCAGCCTCGTCTTGTATTCTCTCGGCGTCACCGATGTCGATCCGTTGCAGTACCGGCTACCGTTCGAACGGTTCCTCAACCTCGAGCGGTACACGATGCCCGACATCGACGTCGACTTCATGGACAGCCGGCGCGACGAAGTCATCCGCTATGTGATCGACAAATACGGCGCCGATCATGTGGCGCAGATCATCACCTTTGGCACGATGGGCGCGCGGCAGGCGGTCCGCGACGTCGGGCGGGTCATGGGACTACCCTACGGCGATGTCGACCGCATCGCCAAGCTCATCCCGTTCAATGCGTCCATCGAAGACGCCGTGCGCGCCGACCCGGAGCTGAAGCGCTCGTCGGACGAACAGCCGACCGTGCGGCGGCTGCTTGATCTGGCGCACAAGCTGGAAGGCGTGGCCCGTCATGCCAGCACCCATGCCGCCGGTGTGATCATCTCGCGCGACCCGCTGATCGACCGCGTGCCCCTGCAGCGTGCCACCAAGGGCGACCTGGTCATGACGCAGTTCGACATGGATGCGGTGGAAAAGATCGGCCTCCTGAAGATGGACTTCCTGGGTCTGTCGTATCTGACGATCCTCGACAGGGCCCTCGAGGTGATCGCCAAGGTCCGCGGCGAGCGTATCGACCTGAAGACGATCCCGCTCGATGACCAGACGGCGTATGATCTCCTGTCGCGCGGCGACACCGTGGGCATCTTCCAGGTCGAGGGCGCGGGGATGACCCGCTACTTGAAGGAGCTGCGACCGACACGTCTTGAGGACATCATGGCCATGGTGGCACTCTTCCGCCCCGGGCCGATGGCCAACATCCCTTCATTCATCCGTCGCAAGCACGGTCAGGAGCCGATCACCTATCTGCATCCGTTGCTCGAACCAGTCCTCCGCGATACCTACGGCGTGATGGTCTACCAGGAGGACGTCATGGCCGTGGCCCAGGCTGTCGCCGGCTACACCCTGGCCGAGGCCGACACCCTGCGCTATGCCGTCGGGAAGAAGATCGCCGACAAGCTCGCGGCTCACCGCGAGAAGTTCCTCGCGGGCTGCCGAAAGAGCGGCGTCCACAAGCGGATCGCCGAGCAGATCTGGGAACAGTTCGAGCCGTTCGCCCGCTATGGGTTCAACCGGGCGCACGCCGCCTGCTACGGGCTGATCGCCTACCAGACCGCATATCTCAAGGCCAACTTTCCGGCCGAATACATGGCGGCCCTGCTCACCACAGAAGCCATGGGACAGGACTGGATGGCCAAGGTCGCCGGCGCAGTGGCCGAGTGTCAGCGGATGGGCATCCGCGTGCTGCCACCGGATGTCAACGAATCTGTCGACACCTTTACTGTTGTCAACACCTCTGTTCGATTCGGCCTGTCCGCTGTCAAGAACGTTGGAAGTGGTGCCGTTGAGTCCATCATCAAGGTCAGGGCGGATGGTGGCCCGTTCGCGTCGCTGGTCGATCTCGCCTCGCGTGTCGATACACGGCTCGTCAACAAGCGCGTCTTGGAGAGCCTGATCAAGGCCGGCGCGTTTGACTCCCTGGGCCGGCCGAGGGCCGTGCTGCTACAAGAGGTCGACGGGGCCATCGCGGGTGGGCAACGGGCCGCCCGCCAGCGGACCGGCGCTCAGACCGGACTCTTCGGTAGTGAGGAGACGCCGGTCATGCAGGTGGCGACCGGCCGGCCCGGGGACGGCGAAGAGTTTTCGAAGGCCGAGTTGCTGGCCATGGAACGCGATATGCTCGGCATGTTCATTTCCGACCACCCCCTGACCCACGTCCAGGACGCGCTCGCGCGGCGCGTGACCACGACGGTGGCGCAGCTGTCAGAGATGCGCGACCGCAGCGAGATCGTGATCGGCGGTCTGATCGCGTCCCTGAAACGCACGACCACGAAAGCCGGGTCGGTGATGGCCTTTGCGACGGTTGAGGATCTCACGGGCAGCGTCGAAGTGATCGTATTTCCCAAGACGTATGAAGAGGCACACCTGACGCTCAAGCGTGACGCGGTGGTCATCGTGCGCGGACGCCTCGACGTTGCCGATCAGCAGGTGAAAGTGCTGGCCGAAGGGGTTATCCCACTCGAGCCGCTCCCGGCCCCGCCGCCGCGTGATGTGACCCTGCACGTGCTGCTCGATGCCGACCGGCACGGTGAAGACGGGCTCCTGCGATTGCACGAACTGCTTGGGCGCCACGCCGGCGACCGGCCCGTGGTGCTCACCATCCGCGCCGACGGCCGCGAGGTGAAGATGCAGCCCGGTGGTTTGCGCGTGACCTCGGGACCGGCTGTGATCCAGGAAATTGAGGGACTGCTGGGTCCCAGCACGGCCTCGTGGATTCCCCCCACCCGTGGTTGAGCCCGTGCGACGCAACGCCACCATGCTGGCAGGCGTCGTGCTCGTGGGGGCCGCCGCCGTGGTCGTCCTCGCGTGGCTGGCCACCTCGCTGGCCGTGCGAAGACCCGCCACGCCGGACCAGGGAGCGCGCGGGGGCCGCGAGAGGGCACCCGCCTTCTCGCTGCGATCGCTGCGCGGCCCGGATCAGATCACCCTGGCCGAGTTTCGCGGGAAGACGGTGGTGATGAACTTCTTCGCCTCATGGTGCGCTCCGTGCGAGCTGGAAGCCGCCGATCTTCAGCGGACATGGCGGGAGTACGAGACTCGCGGCGACGTGACATTCCTGGGCGTCGCGATCCAGGATGAGTACAGCGCCGCCAAGACCTTTCTCGACAAGCACGGGCTGACCTACCCCGCGGTCTTCGATACCAGCAGCAGCATGATGCAGACGTATCGCGTTGTGGGGATCCCAACGACCGTCGTGATCGACCCTGACGGTCGGGTCGCATCACGATACGCCGGCACGTTCGTCGGGGACCAGGGCCGCGCTCGCCTGCGGTCGCAGATCGACGCGGCGCGGCGCCAGAAATGACGACTCTCCCGCGGGCGCGGGTCATTGGCCTCCAGGTGGTGGCCGCGATTGTACTTCTCGGTTTGGGATTCCTGTTGGTGGTGCACGTGCGCGCGGCGCTGTCACTGAACGCGCAGCCGGAAGTGCCAACCCGAAATGTCTACGCCCTGGCCACGCTCCTGCGGCAGGAGCGCGAAGCGCGGGCGGCCCTCGAGGCCGACCTCAAGGCCACGCGGAAGCGCCTCGAAGAGTATGAGCGGGCCACGCAAGAAGGGAAGACGCTCACCGTGGCCATGGGCAAGGAACTCGAGAGCCTGCGGATCTTTGCCGGGCTCAAGGCCATGCGCGGTCCGGCCGTTACGGTGGCGCTGCAGGACGCCAAGACGCAGCCGGCGGGCAGCCCGCCTGTGGTGGTGACGTATCAGGATATCGTCAGTGTGGTCAACGAGCTCTGGGCCGCCGGTGCGGAGGCGATCGCCGTCAACGGGCAGCGGGTCACCGGCACCACCGGGTTCGGACAAGTTGGCGGAACGGTGGTCGTGAACCTCCAGCGCATCACCGGGCCGTTCGCGATCGTGGCCCTGGGCGATCCCGCGACGCTCGAATCCGCCCTGAACATTCCGGGTGGGCTGGTCAACGGCTTGCGGGCGCTGGGACTCGTCATCACGATCGGTCGCCACAACGATCTCACGGTGCCCTCGTATCGCGGCGTGGTGAAGCGCGAGTTCGCCCGCCCCGCCGAGTAGCGAGCCACAGCCGCGGATACATGCCGCCACACGGTGCGTACGATGTCGTCATCGCCGGGGCGTCCTTCGCCGGGCTGGCGGTGGCGCGGGCACTCTCCGCGCGCCGCGTGCTCCTGCTCGACGCGCAGCCAATCGGCGAAGGCGTGACGTCGGCCTGCGCGGCGCCGGTGCGCACGATCCGGATGATGGGTGCGGACGCCGCGATCGTGCAGGTGCATGACGCGCTCGTGATCCATACGCCGGGCGGGCGCGACACCTGGCCGCTTCCCGAACCGTTCTGCACGTTTGATTACCGGGCGTGTTGCGTAGAAGCCATGCGCGGGTGCGACGTGGAGTTTCAGCGTGTCTCGGTGCGCGGCCGGGACCGGAACCGTGTGCTGACGGCGGACGGGGACGTCGAGGGGCGCGTGCTGGTGGACGCCACCGGGCCGCGGGCGGCGCTGGCCGGGCACGGCAAGCCCCGGTACGTGGCGTTTGGCATCGAGTCCGAGATCCCCAGACCCGTGGCGCCCGGTCTGCACTTCCACTTCGTGCCGGAGATCCGCGACGGGTATGCCTGGGCCTTTCCGGCCGGCGCGGGGACGCGGTTCGGCGTGCTCTCGTATCGAGGACGCACGAAACTGCTGCCCGCGCTGGGAACCTTCATGGCGCGGTTCGATGCGCGCCCCGACGGGATTCACGGCGGGTTTCTAGCGACGGGCTGGACGGCGGGCGTGGTTGATGGGGTGTTTGTGGTCGGCGACGCGGCGGGGCAGTGCCTGCCGTTCTCTGGTGAAGGGATTCGGACGGCGGTGCTGGCGGGCGCGCGGTGCGGGGAACTGATCGCACACGTACTCGATGGGACGATCAGCCTCAGCGGGGCACAGTCAGCGTATCAGCGGTTCATCGCGGCGGACCGGCGTCGGTATCGGGGGTTGATCACAGGCAATATTCTGCTGCTCGGATTGCCGCAGAAGTGGCTGGCGCGAGCCGCGCGAGGATTGACGCATCCCGGCACGAGACGATGGTTCTTCAAGCACTACTTTGGGATGCTCGACCGCAACGCAGCGACGTGACTGTTGAGTTCGACCAAGTACGCGTGCTACGATTCGCAGTGCCAGTCAATAGATTGCCGGGGTGGCGGAACTGGCTGACGCAGGGGACTCAAAATCCCCCGGGGGAAACCCCTTGCGGGTTCGACTCCCGCCCCCGGCACCACTTTGACCGGCAGGCCCACGATACCGGCACATCGCCCCGTAGTACAGACCGACGGAATCCCCTTCGAGGGGTGAAGATTTGAAGGCCTTGCTGGACCTATCTCAAGGCGCCTCGATGCTGATCGACGGCCAGATGGAACCGGTCCGGGAAGGCAGCGCTCTTGCCGTCATGAATCCCGGTACGGGCGAGCCGCTCACCATGTCCCCATGGGCCACAGCGCAGGATGTCGATCGGGCTGTTCGGGCGGCGAAGCGGGCCGCGCAGACCTGGAAAGAGATCCCGGTGAAGCAGAGAGCCGAGTACCTTCTCCGGCTGGCCAGAGAGCTTGAGGCGCGACGCGAGGAACTGGCGTTGCTGGACGCACTGAACAGCGGGAATCCGATCCGGGAGATGCGGCGTGACGTCTCCCTGGCCGTCGGGGTCATCGAGCACTACGCTGGTGTCGGCCAAGAGATGAAGGGGGAAACGCTTCCCTCCACTCATGACACCCTCCACTTTTCCATTCGCGAGCCCTATGGGGTCGTCGGTCGCATCGTCGCCTTCAACCACCCGTTGTTGTTTGCGGCCTCCCGCCTCGCGGCGCCGCTCGTCGCGGGGAACGCCATCGTCCTGAAGCCGGCCGACCAGACTCCACTCTCCGCTCTGGCGCTGGGCAGGATGGTGACCGACATCTTTCCTCCGGGCGTCATCAACATCGTGCCTGGAGACGGCCCGTCCACGGGGGTAGCTCTGGTCCGGCATCCGGACGTCAAGCGGATTGCCTTCATCGGCTCCGTCGAGACCGGGCGCCTGATCCAGCGGCAGGCCGCGGAAATCGGCGTCAAGCACATCTCCCTCGAACTGGGTGGGAAGAATCCCATGATCATCTTCTCGGACGTCGACCCGGAGATGGCCGCGGAGGCCGCGGTGCGCGGGATGAATTTCAACTGGCAGGGGCAGTCGTGCGGGTCCACGAGCCGGGTGTTCGTCCATCGGCGGCTTTACGACCGGGTCGTGGCCTCGATCGTCGACCGTGTCCGCTCCATCAAGGTCGGCGACCCCCTCTCCGAAGAGACACAAATGGGACCGATGATCTCGAAGCGGCAACTCGATAAGAATCTCTCCTACGTCGCTCTGGCCCAAGACGAGGGCGGGGCCATTCTGACTGGAGGAAGCCGGCCGCCGGAGGTCCATCCCGGAGGCTACTTCCTCCAACCGACCGTGTTGGGCGGCGTTCGGCCGACGATGCGGGTCGCCCAGGAGGAAATCTTCGGTCCGGTGCTCAGCGTGCTGGAGTGGGAAGACTACGACGAGATGATCAGCGCCGTCAACGGCGTCAGGTACGGCCTCACTGCCAGCATCTGGACGAATGACATCAACCTGGCCCTCAGGACGATGCGAGCCGTTG